>JAXDKF010000185.1:0-12622 GCA_034667265.1 Fimbriimonadaceae bacterium | reverse complement strand
AGGCAGAGCCGCAGAGTTCCGCAGAGTGGGGGCGACCCACCTCCGCCGCGAGACTCCTCTCTCCCTTGAAGGGAGGCGAGAAGTCCCGCGAAACGGGAAGCAGCCCGACACGAACGTCGAGCTCATGACGTGGCAATGACTTCTCCGATCCCTTGGGAGTCGAGTTGGGGTGCTCGAATTCCATGCCTCAGGAGCCGCGTACACGGTGCTCTTGCTCGAGCTCCATGCTGAGCTCCTGAGGCTACAGATCCAGATCTTCGCGTTGGAGTTTTAGCCTCAGGAGCTTAGTCGGACATCGACGAAAGCTAGTGCCTATGCGGCTCCTGAGGCATGGAAGCGGGGCCTCCTGAATTGAAGCCTATGGCGCGACGGCGATGCCGCCCAGCGGCGAGGAATCTGCACGCTCGTACGCGAACATCTTGGCTTCGCCCGAATGCAGATAATCGTGGACGAGCGCCACATCGAAGGCGCAAAAGAATCCTGCCTCCGCAATATTGGCTTCGCCTTTGAGTTGCTCCAGCAGATCGTCCCGCACCGTGTTGCAGTGGGTGCAGCTCGGTGACAGAAGAACGTCCAATCCAAACTCCCGAATAACGTAGGCCTTTCCGGTCAAGATCGCGTTGAGTCCCATTCTCGTAACTTGCTGCTGGACCTTTGTGGAATAGGCTGCTTTGGTCATTGCCGCGTTGTACGGGGTGGTTGGGCCGTTTGCATACCGGTTGAATCCGACCTTCGTGCCAAGAGCCATGTACGAGACACAGTTGGCGCCCGCGAAGGAATCCACCTCTACTTGTGCGTCAATCGTCCCACTGCTGACGCGTGGCGATTCGTCGGCTTCGAGGGTGATTGGGATGAAAGGGATGCCGTAGAAGTTTCCCGCGGTGCCCGTCTGCGCTCTCGCGCCGATGTACGCGGCCATCGTCCAGAAAGCGGGCTCGATATATCCGTAATTGTATGTGTCGTAAGGGGCGGTGTACGCGTCGTTGTTATCTGTCGGCGCCTGATTTCCGCCCTTTCCCGGCTCGTTGAACCCCTCGAATTCCAGGAACGTGGAGGGCGTCTTGCCAGCCGAGATCGCGGCCGTTCTCGCGGCCGTGATGAATGCGATCCAGCCGTCCGCGATATAGTTCCAGATCGCGTTGCCGGTCCCCGCGGGAGGTCTCGATTGCACGGCCCAACCGGCTTCGCCGTTGAAGGGCTTGAGATAGGCGCCCTCGCGTTTGGGATTGCCGTTGAGGAGGAACGACATCTTGGTCAGTCCCGCCGCGGCGCCGTACGCGACGATCGTCGATACGTGAAACGTGTTGACGGTGGACTGGTCGCCGTTGGCGTCCATGCCGGCGGAGATCCGGACGCCGGCGAATCCTCTGGCCACGGCGAGGTCGATCCCCGCCTGGGCATGGCCCATGTTGCTCGAGGTCGCCGATTTGATATTGAGGAGGATGGGGTTTGGCATTGTTCTTTAGTGGGAGGAGTGCTGAGGGTTGGGTGTTGGGTAATGATCCGGCCTAAGTGGCCGTATAATAGAGATACCCCCGCGGAATGTTTCGGACGTATGGAGGGGGCGGGTACCTGCGGGATAGCAGGGGCATCCTCCGCCGCGGGTACTTCTCCAATCAACCGTGCTATCGTTGTGGCGCTTTCCATGCGCCATCGATTCTTCTTCTGACCGAAAACGCCCCTTCGCGGTCTCGGAAGTGCGCGAGGTCCTAATGCCGGCGGTGGCTGCTTGGTGGCTTGTCATCCAAAGAGCTTTGGGTCTTCTTGGCCGAGGCGGCACCTTTGGTGTTTTCCCGCGTAGAAATAGATGTAGCCCCGCAGTCGTTTTGGACGTTAGCGTGGCGCGGCCGAAAGGCTTGTTACATCGTGCGCTGCGGGTACTTCCAAACTTGCCGAGACATTGCTCTCGGTGTGGCGAAGCCGGTGCGCCGGGCCAGCTTGTCACTGCCGGCCCGCTCTGCCGAGCGGGGAACTCGCGGCCACCCTCGGCGTATAATGAATGTAGCCCCGTAGTCGTTTCGGACGTTCTGCAGGCCCAGGCGCCGAGAGGCGATTGGCACTATGCGCTGCGGGGTACTACCTCCCTATCAATCGGTCTGGGCTGAGTTGTTAGGGTCTGTTCAGCTTGCGACCGAAAGGACTGCGTTTCGGCCTGGGCAGCACCCGATTCTCCATCACTGGCGGCTCTGAACCGCCGGCTGGACCAGACCGCCACTTTGCTGGAGGTTTTGCGGTGCTGGAAGGGTGCTTCCACATGCTGTGGAGCGTTAGGTTCTTTGAGCGAGGCGACATAACTTCTTCCAGATAGAAAAGCGTTCCGTTGATCTTCTTCTGATAACCGAACACTGGCATGCCACTCTTGGACATGCCAGCGTAGTGCACGCTATCCGGATTCGAAATCACTTTAGGCAGCCAGGCATAATCTTCCGGCGTGAGCGGCACCTGCCCAAAGGCTGCATTGCCGATTCCCGCAGGGCCATGCCTATTCTCGACGTGGCGCACTCGATCGCTGGTCACCTTGTGCCACTTGTATCCCGATAGATCGATCCCGCGCCTCGCCGCAACTTCCTTCACCATTGGATGCAGGCCGATAGCGACGTCGATTTCATCTTTTCGGGCGCTCGGATTGATGTATTGGCGCGCGAACCGCACGAGGTGCGCGGCAGAAGCTACTTGCGTGACCGGCGCCTGCTTAGGCTGCAGCAGTCCAAGTTTCTCCGCATATGGACGTGCTTCAGCCCAGACGTTATCGAGATACAGTTTTTGGTCTACTGGAGACTTATAGCGCCGGGCGCCATCCAGGGCGTTCTCCGCGAGCCGCGTGATCTCGGTCGGAATATCTTGCACGTTTTCGAGCTCGGGAAAGACTTTGATCGTGCGCGTCCTGCGAGCGCCGGGTAACTCATGCGCGATGTGCTTTGCGCCGAGAAGCGCGCCAGCCTGGCCCAGGAACCCGACAGCTCGATCGCCCAACCCCATTTTCTCCCGAGGATCGTAATACTTAGTGGTGGCAATGGAGGCTACTGCACCTTTGGCAGTCGTGCCCAGAGCTTCCATGAACGGAATGCCTTGGGTGTTCTGCATTTTCCGCGCTTCGATTAACGTTTCAGGAGCCATGCCCGCCGTCTGAGCGACTGCTCCCTTGAGGGCATTGCGGACGTTTGCCTTCAGCACGGATTCAGCGACGAGCTTGCCCGCCTCATTTTTGATCGCTGCCTTGGCCGCACTCCCGGCAAACAGTCGCGGAAGCAGCTTCGCGCCAGCCTTCCCGGCCAATGTAACGCCGCCTTTAGCCGCGGTCCCTGCGCCCGGCGTTATAGCCGCGTCTAGCACCGCATAGGTTGGCTTCTCTAACTGGCTAAGCTCGTCGTCTGTGCGCACGTCGCCCATCGAGTTGCGGATCGTCTGCGTAGGATGTAGAACCCCCTGCGCAAGGTTGCGGCCGAAGTGCTCCAAGCTGCCGATCTTGTAAAGGTCCGGGTAGTTGCGGAACTGCGCGATTTGGTTACGGCTGGAAAGGACCGAGACGCCGCTACCGCGTTGGTGCTCGATCAACTGATTGAGGATGTCGTCCGCCGTAGGATCTCCCGTAGTCACCGCCTTGACGTATTGGTCGAAGTACTTGAGCTCGCGGCTCCCCGGCTTCAAGAGCTGCTTGTAGTCCTTCAGGCCGATCGCCTTTGCAACCGCCATCGCCGCGCCTTTCCGGGTGGAGAAGCTCCGGTTGTCTGGCGTGCCCGTCAGCCAGCGGGACCCAGCCTCCTCGCTTTCGTCATACGGGGCGGTCATCTTGACGGGCTCGTCGTCCTTCTTTCCCCTGGCGAACGCACGAAACGCGTCTCGCAAGTCGACGCCCGTATCGAGAAGTCGCTGAGCCTTGTGCGTTGCTGCCTCCTCGGCCTTTCGTTTCGCGATCTCTGCCGGCGACAACTGGCGAATTTTTTGGACCGGCAGCATGCTCGGCTGCAGCCCAAGCTGCTTCTCGAGCTTCGTCTGCTCATTGACAAACTTCTCGAGCGGGTTCGGCGACGGATCCCAAGGGGCCTGCTGGCCGGACCGACTCGGAGCCCCCTGCCCAGCCTTGTTTTCCGATGCAGCCGTCTGTTGTCCATGCGGCTGTCTCTGCCGCGTGTTGCGGTTCGTAAAATCAGTTCTCGTCTTCTGCGCTTGAGGCGAATCGTAGCCGTGGTCTTGCTCGGCTTGAGCCGCCCTCGTCCGTGCGTCCCTGAGTTGGTAGAGGCCGGCAAGCTGCTTGCGGAAAGATGCTTCAGCGCTGGATCCCTTCATGGTTCGAGCGAAGTACTCGGCGTTTTCGATCTTCTTGTCCAGCTCAAGTTGCAGCTTGACGGGGACCTTGACGCGCGGTTTTTGCTCCGACCGGCGGCCGGCCGCCGGCCAATCGACCCTCGCTCTCTCAAGCTGGTTGATCGGCTGTGCAGTCGGGCGAGGCTGCGACGCCAATTTTTTCAGGAAATCGCGTGGGCTTTGGTCCTGCTGGCCGAGGATCTCTTGAAGCGTGGGTGGCTGTTTGTAGGCGCCATTCGCCCCAAAGGAAAGCGTGGGCGGCGGGGCCGGAGGGCCGTAGCTTGGACCCGTCTGTTGGCCTTTCTTCTTGTTGTAATTTCGATCCAAGAGTCACCGATCCTTTCAGGGCGTTGTGATGCTTCGGGTTTGTACGAAGAGGAGGCGTGGCGTCCCGACCAGACCTCGTGACCCTCAACCCGGAAGGGCGGGCTGAGGGATAGCACCCCGACGAGTACTAGTAACTTGTCCTTCTAGGACTCCCTCTCTTTCGCGCCTGAGTCGATCTAGCGCTTGCCCTGGCGTTGGCGCTTGAGCTCTTTAAGCCTTGTGAGAAGGTCTTTGCCGCCGTCGTACAAGAAGTTCGTGAAGCGCCATCCACGCTTGGTCTTCGCCTTTTCCACTTTCGCGGTCGTGGCAAACACCTTCGGATCATCCTTGTAGGGAACGGCGGATACTCGCACGTACCAGCTGGATCCTTTACGCTCGACCTTGCCGATCACATACCGAGGATCCGGGTCTTTACCAGCGAGAAACGGATCGAAGTCGAGCGAAATGAAACTCGGTTTTATCTGTCGCACGTCTCCTGCGTCTTCCCGCAGCAAGGTTCGCAATTGGGGACTGAACGAGAATGGTCTCTCCGTAACGGCTGTCCAGGCCGGATCACTACGATCGCTGTGAATAACGTCGTGGATGTACCACTCGTAGAAGTTTTTCACGAACCGGCGAACTGACCGCTCCTGGGCGTGGTCTGCCGGCGGGAAGGCTGGAGGTCGGATGACAAGGCAAGCGTAAAGGGCGATCGCAGAAACCAGCATGCTTATATATTCCTACTTTCTTGCTGCAATGCAGCATACGGCCTAGCGTGCGCGCCACCCTGCATCTCTCATCGTCGTTTTTCCTTCTTGGCCGATCTAAACATGGGCCTAGAAGCGTAGGCGGGGTCCTTTCCGCGTCGGCCATTGCGGCTTTCGCTTCGACTGCTGCAGCGGGACGAGCGGCGGAATCACCGTGGGCACAGGCGGAAACTGTGTCTTCTGCCCTCCTGCAAACCCACCTGTGCCGTCCGGCCGGGGATCCAAGATGGATGTACGCTCAGGAGCCGCGCCGTTGCCTTCCTGCAGCCGATCGAAGGACAAGGTCCGCGGGGGGAAGCCCGCTTGGATCCACTTCTTCGCGGCATCGTAGGTTTTCGTGTCGTCAGGGTGCCACTGCACGTGCCCCGGGTCATATTTTTTGAAAGCTCCACCCCAAGCAAGGCCATGCGAGCGCGCTAGATGCCCAACGTCGCCCCACTTGAAGCGCGGGTCGTCGTTAGCCAAAGTGCCCTTCTTTGGTCCGTCGACGTACACCGCACTGAAATCCGCCGCGAGAGCCGATTGATGGTTGCTAAAGCCGTGTATGCCGTCAGCGTGGGTGACCGGTTCGCCCGTAGGCGACGGCACGATGCGTCCCTTCGCATACTCATACTGCTGCTGCCTCGTCTTGCGGAAGCCACCCGTGAAAACGAACTTCATATCGGGCGCATTCTTTTTCGCCCATGCGTTGAGGTCCTGCTCCACGAGTTCAACCTTGTCCGCGAAAGCCGGATAGAGCTTCCCATAGTCGCGACTTGGTGTCATGTCGTCGGCTGTCCACCCGCCAGGAGGTATGGTGGCCGGCCATTCGTGCCGGCGCTTTTTCTTGTGAGGTTGGCCCTGCTGCTGCTTCTGGCGGTGCTGCTTGAGAATGTCCGCGGCGGTCAGCGACCCGGGGTCTTTCTGCGGGGGCTTTTTTGCTGGATTCTTTTTTTGTGGGTCGATATACATAACGTAGTCACCGGTCCTTTCGGGCGTCTTGAAGGGGCGTGGCATCCCGGCCGGGAGGTGGCCTGGGACGCGCACGCGGGATGAAATGCGCGTTGCGAGGAATCGCTTACACAGGATTTGGGAGCGCGGGCTTTACGAAGACCTGGAGCGCAGGGCTTTAGGCTGCAACCCGGTGCGTTTCGTCGTCGCCTGGGAAGGCGATGCTACTGGCTCGGCTGCGTCATCGCCTGGGAAGGCGATGCTACACGCTCGGGTGCTGGCCTTGACCCCGGAGCTGATCGAGCATCGCCGCCAGTTGCGCGTTCTCGTGTTTGAGGCGTTCGGTGTCGGCGACGCCTGGCGCGCCATGAGGGTCTTGGCCGCCGCGCATCTGCTCGAGCATGGCCGCCAGTTGCGCGTTCTCGTGCTTGAGGCGTTCGGTGTCGGCGACGCCTGTCGCGCCATGAGGGTTTTGGCCGCCGCGAAGCTGGTCGAGCATCGCCGCGAGTTGCGCGTTCTCGTGCTTGAGGCGCTCGGTGTCGGCGACGCCTGGCGCGCCCTGCTGACCCTGGCCGAGCATCGCGGCGAGCTGTTCGAGGTCCGGCGTCGCATCCCCTTGGGGCGGCTCCGGCGGATTGAGCGCCTTGGCCACGGCCGCCTCGGTCGCCGTTTTCTTGCGGACGCTCTCGGCCACGCTCCTCACGAGGTAGCTGAGGTGCGGCGGCTGCTCTTGCGAGGGCAGGGAAGGCGCATGATCCCAAGGCGAATCGTGTTGCGGTGGTATCCAATCGTGCATGGGGTTGTTCATAGGCTGAATGTGAGTGCCGAGTGTTGAGTATTTGAGTGCTGAGAGCTGAGAGCTGAGAGCTGAGAGCTGAGGGCTGAGGGCTGAGTGCTGAGGGCTGAGGTGCTGAGTGCCGGGTAGCGGAAATCGGATCTAGGCCGGATGCTCTCATTTCCATGCCTCAGGAGCCGCATAGGCATTCGCTCAGAAAGACATCCGACCAAGCTCCTGAGGCTAAGATTCGGGACGTCTAAGCCTCAGGAGCTCAGCATGAAGCTCGAGGAAGCGTCTCGGTGAACGGCTCCTGAGGCATGAGAGTCCCAACTCAATGAGCAAATGTGCCACGATTCCGGCTTAGATGCGCCTGACCGAAAGCGACGCTCGATCCCTCGCTCAAATGCCCGTCATCCAGGAGCCGGATCCCGAGGGCTTTTACAACCCGTCGCAGGCCCTCCAGGAGCAATATGTCGGGATCAGTTTCGACGCCGCCTACGAGCAGGCCTCTCGCTTCCTCAACTACTCTTTCGAGCACTGCGACGGCGAGCCGCCAACGCGTTTGTTAGATTTCGGATGCGGATGGGGCCGGATGCTGAAGCTGCTCCGCAAGATGCCGGAATTTGCGGAGACGGAGCTGCACGGCTGCGACGTCAGCCCGGACGCACTCGAGGCCGTTCGCCGCACGTCGCCCCGCGTTTGGGTTACGCCTTGCGACCCTTTCCCGCCGTCGCGATACGCCTCGAGCTGCTTTGGCCGCGTCCTCGCTTTCAGCGTGTTTTCGCACCTTGCCGAGTCGGCCCACCTGGCATGGGCGGCCGAGTTTGCCCGCATCGTGCATCCCGGTGGCCACGCGGTGATCACCGTGCAGGGAGATAAGTATCTCGATCTCTGCGAGGACTACCGGAGCGGAGCCAAGCCCATCACCCACCCGTGGCATCAGGATCTCGCCAATTCCTTTGCCGAGCCCGACGCGCGAGCGCGTTTTGACGCGGGCGAGTTTCTATTCAAAGAGCGTCGCCTCCACCCGGATGGGGCCGCTCCGACGTACGGCGAGGCTGTCGTGCCGCGCTCGTACATCGAGGCTCGATGGGGCGACGCGGGCTTCGACTTGATCGACTGGAACGATCGTTGGGGCCAGAACTGGTGCGTCCTGCGCCGACGGTGAGGGCGGCGATGTCGAGCTCTGCACCTTATATATAGGCTCGAGCGCTTTCGGGCGCCACCCTGAGCCCGACATCGATGCCAGTACCAGGCGATTGGAAGCACGACGTATCATGGAGGGGGAAGCCATGACTCGTGAGCGCTACCCGAACCTCGACATCCTCCGGCTCTTTCTAGCCGTCGAGGTGGTTGCCCAGCACGCTTACAACATCAAGAATCCAGGCTCGTTCCTGCCCCCGATCGCGGCTGTTCCGGCATTCGTCTGCTTGTCGGGGTTTCTCATCCCGGCGAGCCTCGACCGATCCAATGGGTGGGGACACTTCGCTTGGAAGCGTGCCCTGCGCGTGTACCCGGCTCTTCTGGTTTCGTTTGCGCTGGTGGTCGCCCTGTTCGGCTTCCGATCCTTCACGCCCACGCTGGTGACCTATCTCACGATGGGCTTGGTCGCGTTGCCCTTCGCGGCCAATGGCGCTTTGTGGTCGCTCATGGTGGAGGAAGTGCTCTACGCGTGGCACGTCGTTATGCGTCGATGGTGGACGCCGAAAGTAGCCGTCGGATTGTTATCCTTCGCGGTGGCGACGTGGCTTGCGCTGCGCATTTCCGGTCTGGTGCATCCCGGCACCCAGTGGAACAACATTATCGGCACGGCCGCATCGTTCTTCGTCGGCAACGTTCTCTACTGGATTAAGGAAAAGTTGCGCGGTGTGTCGCCATTGCTGGCCACGGGTGCGCTCGTTGCCGTGATGCTGGCTGGATATGTGGGATTGCCCGACATTGTGACGTGGCCGCTCGCGTCAGCGCTCGCGCTCGTGACCGCATACCGACTGCCTCAGTGGTCTGGCCGCTGGGTGGATCTGTCGTATTCGGTGTACGTGTATCACGTCCCGATCCTCGTCGCCTTAATGGCCTTTGGGATCTACGGCGCGCCTTTGCTCGTGGCTACGCTTGCGGCGGTGTTGCCGCTGGCGTGGCTGAGCTGGGTTCTAGTTGAGCGTCCGGCACTGCGATGGAAAGAACGGGTGCCCCGATTCCTGTCTCGGCGCAGAACCGCTCCCTCCCATCCTGAATCTCCTGAACAAATCGCGCAAGCCCCTCTGCATCCAGTGGAAGCTGTCCGTTGATCGGGACCGCTTTCACGACGCGGCCAGTTTCGTCGAGGGCAAGGAAATTGCCCGTTACGTTGAGTTCATAAGCGAATGTCATAGGATGTCCTCCATTAGGCGTGGGTCGCAGACTCCAGGTGCGTGGACTTTAGGGCTAGGGAAAGGCTATTGTATGGCCGATCCGTGATACGCTTTGAGGCAATGCCCGACTTCATGAGTGACTTGGCGCGCCTCATGCTGGCGTCTTCTGCCACGTTC
This sequence comes from Fimbriimonadaceae bacterium, assembly GCA_034667265.1. Taxonomy (GTDB): domain Bacteria; phylum Armatimonadota; class Fimbriimonadia; order Fimbriimonadales; family Fimbriimonadaceae; genus JANYLD01. The sequence continues at coordinate 3,011 of JAXDKF010000185.1, read as the reverse complement.
AACGCACGCTCTCTCAGCACCCTCTACCCGTACACCAAGTCCGAGGACGTGATCGTCGAGCGCAACCGAGGTTGGCTCAAAGCGTATGCGCGTGAACAGGCGGCTCGAGCCGGGTTCTTTCGCGTTTCAAAACCAGAGTTGCAAGCGCAGCAGGATGCTTTGGCGGCCGTTGCCAAATGGGCCGATGGCCTGGACCACACCTACCAGCTTCTAGCAGACGACTATTCACGCCGGATCCTTGTGGAGGTCATGGCGTATCGCATCCTCGGTCCCGCGCGCGTCCGTCTCAGCCGCAACAACGACCAATACGCCGCGTTCTACGATGCAGCAAAACGCATGGCGGTCCAGGAGCGCACGGCGACAATCGCCATGCTGGACGGCTGGCTCGATCGATACGACCTCAACGCTCTGGGCTATCCGGTCGGAGCCGACCTCCACCACCTCAGCGTCCTGTACACCTTTCAGCTCGAGCAATATCGGTACAAGAACGCCGGCACGAACATCGGTCCGAGAGCAAACGACGTTGCCATCGACGGTGGAGCCTGCTGGGGAGACACGGCTCTATATTTCGCCCATCACGTCGGCGAGGGCGGGCAGGTCCATACGTTCGAGTTCTCCCCCGATAACCTTCCGATCCTGGCTAAGAATCTGGGCGGTAATCCCGAGCTGGGCAAGCGTGTGAAGGTCCAAGAGTACGCGCTGTGGAGTCACTCCGGCGAACACCTTTGCTTCGATCCCCAAGGTCCGGCAACTCGCCTGGATTCAAGGGGCTCGACCTCGGTGGAAACGCTCTCGATCGACGACCTTGTGAGCCGCGAGTCGCTCCCCCGCGTGGACTTCATCAAAATGGACATCGAAGGCGCGGAGCCGGAGGCCCTAAAGGGAGCCTTGGCCACACTTCAGAAGTTCCGGCCGCGATTGGCCGTCACCCTTTATCACAACCTCAGCGACTTCGTCACAATCCCGAGATTCCTTGACGAGCTTAACCTCGGCTACAAGTTCTACATCGACCACTTTTCGATCAAGCGCGAAGAGACCGTGATGTTTGCAGAGTCCTCCCCGACCTAGCGCTACCCGTGAGGGTGACTTGATAGGCGACTGTTCTCATGTTTTTACGGGATCGTTGCGCTGGTGCCGCTCTTGGTGCCGATCGTCTGCCAGTCGGTGCCATTGGCGATTAGCATGATGGATTGGCCAACCGTCAGCGTAAGCCCGGTAGTGCCGCTGTTGATCGTGTCGCTTCCCGCGCGAGCGATGGTTACGTTATTCGCGCCGCCGGTTTTATTCCGGACTTCAACAGGCCTTGGTCCTCGGGTGGCCGCATCCGGCAAAGTCATAGTGACCGCTCCCCCGGATGTATCAACCGCGCAGTAATCGGTTGTTGCCCCGATCGATCCAGTTGCGCTGACGTTGGAGATCACCCATCCGCCACCGATATTGCACCAGTTGGTTCCAAAGCGGCCCCAGAAAGTTAGGTTCGTCGTATCACCCACGATGGCCGTGTTGCCGGTCTTGGTGTTCGATGGCGTGCCCGTCGGGATCCCGGCCATGTTGTGCAGCCAGGGAAATCGCACGGTTGCATTTGTTGCTAACGCCGAGCCGGTAGCGTTCAGCCACAAGTCTCCGTCGGCATGAATCCGTACTCGCTCCGATTGGGTGGCAACTCCCACGGAGGTGGTGTAGATCGAAAGATGTGTGCCCCGATGCGTGGTGTCCCAGGCCTCTGCAGATGTGCATTTGAGATAGCACCCGTTCACAGATGAACCGTTCACGATGCCCCCAAAGAGATACCAGCCGATGACCTGGTCGGCGGCACTTGGAGCTTGGGTCGTCGCTACCTGCACAACGCCTCCCGAACCAGATGTCGCTGGCGCGGTCGTGTTAACGAACTTGTTGTAGCTGGTGGTGTCGCAGGTCACGATCAGTCCAATGCCAGAGGCCGCCGCCGTCACATCCAGTTTCGCTCCAGGCGTGCCCGTGCCACCGATGTTGACGCCTGTCGTGTCGCCAACAAGCACTGCCGTCGATGAGACCCCCATCCAAAAGCGGCTCTGCCCGGTGACGAATACGGAGTCGCCTTGAACGGTGCCGGCAAAGAAGTCGTTAGCGGTACCCGCTAGCCCCCATAGCGTGAACTTCGAGTTCGCGCTGTTCGCTTGATAAACAGATTGGCTGTTGTTGGCAGACGTTTGCTCCGCGAGATACAGGAGCGGCGAGTTGCCGGTGTTGCCGCCGGTGCCCCAGATCTGCAGCTCGACGTTCGCGATCGGCGAGGCGGGGTTGCCGATGTACACCGCCGACCCGGTGTTTCGCAAGTAGGTCGAGGCGGTGAACTCGTTGCCGTCCCAGTAAAGCGTCTGGTTGACGTCGGTGGACGGTTTGAGAGGGATCGAGGCGCGGACCCAGTTCGTCCCCCCGTCCGTTGTGGGATCGTTGCCGGCGTTGCTGATGACCGCCTTGTACAGCTTGGAATTGCTGCCCAAGACGTACTGATTGGCGGGATACGTGGGCGTCGCGTTCCAGGCGTTGTAGCCCGCGGTGAGGGCCCCTGACGCGTCCACTTGGATGGCCGCAAGGGAGCCGTACAGCCCCGCCGTCACCCCCGAGCTGACGTGCGACGCCGACCCGTGCGGACTGATCCCAGAATCCCAGTGTTTGTTTGGCATTTATCTCAACTCCATGTGCATTTCAAATCGAGCGGCGGAGACACTTTGTATCCGTAGTGCTTGGGAATCCATTCCCAGTGAGGGGCACGTCTTCCCATCTTTCATGCGCCATGCCTCTGCTTTCTTGCACAGCCGCGGATTGTGCTTGCCCGCGTGCATTTCGCGGGCAAGGCACAATCTCGTTTCGGGTCTCCCCGCCCTTGACGGGTGGGGCTGGGGGTGGGTGATCAAGAGGTTCCTAGCCATCGATCAAGAGCTAGAATTCCGTCCATGCCGGTCGGAGACGAAGGCGAATACCTCGAACCCCGGGCGTTCGTTCGGCATCTACGGGCGACTACCACTCGT
>JAXDKF010000184.1:0-11482 GCA_034667265.1 Fimbriimonadaceae bacterium | reverse complement strand
TCGAGCCCGACTCGCGGATGTCGCTCAACACGGGGCGCTTGTCGTCTCGGGCTTCCACGCCTCGGTTGAGCTGGCTCAATGCGATGACCGGCACCTCGAGCTCTTTCGCCATGGCTTTCAAGGAGCGCGCCACGTCGCTGATCTCCTGCACGCGATTCTCCGTCCTACGGCTGCTGCGCATAAGCTGGAGATAGTCCACGACTATGAGTCCAAGCCCGCCATCCGCCTTTAGGCGACGGCATTTTCCGCGCATTTCCAAGGGCGTAACATCGGACGAGTCGTCGATGTAAATCGGCATGCTGTAAAGGCGCTCACAGCCATCGGCCAGCTTCTTGTATTGGTCGACCGAGATGTTTGGGCTCTTGAGGACGCCGCTCGACACGCCGCTCATCATCGAGACCATGCGTCGGACGAGCTGGATGGAGCTCATTTCCAGAGAGAACACGGCCACGTTTCCGTACTTCTCACGTCCCGCAGCAACGTTGAGCGCGATATCCAAAACCAGCGCCGTCTTTCCCATAGATGGCCGGGCGCCCACGATGACGAGGTCTCCCGGATAGAAGCCCGTGGTCATCCGGTCAAGGTCTGAAAATCCGCTCGGAATCCCGATCAGCGGCTTGCCCGATTCGATGATGTTGTCGACGTCGACGAAGAATTCTTTCGCCAGATTCCGTACGTGCTGGAAATACTTTCCAAGGCGCTTTCGCCCGACCTCAAAAACCAGTTGCTCGGCCTTGTCCACCTTATCGTCGGCGGAGGCGCCATCGGTGTCGTGGACCGTGTGCACGATCTCTCGACCCGCTCCTTCCAGACTGCGAAGCGTGGCTCGGTCCAGAACGATTTGCGCGTAGTACGTGGCATTAGCCGCGCTGGGTACGACCTCGGCGATCTGCATCAGATAGTCGTCGCCGCCTACGTCGATGAATTTCTCGCGTGCCAGCAGCTCATTCTTCAGCGTGACCGGGTCGATGGGCTTGCTGTTGGTGAGAAGCTGCCGCATGGCGCGGAAGATCTCGCGATGCGCAGGGTTGTAGAAGTCCTCGTCGGCAAGGATCGAGACGATCTCTTCAGAGGCCCGTTCCGAAAGCAGCATCGACCCGAGGGTGCACATTTCCGCGTCGACGGAGTAGAGCGGAGCGAGGTCTTGAAGATGGGCTGCAATCATTGCGGTGAAGGGCAGTATAGAGACGGTTCATGAGTCTCCAAGACTGCGATTTCTTGCGCCAACTGCCGCTCAATTTCGAGGGTGCAAGATGTCCCAAGCTTTTGAGCCATTTGTCCCGGTGGATATGTGCAAATCGTGACGCGATGCAGGACGCACGATGCGGGATGCAGGATGCAGGATGCAGGATGCAGGACGCAGGATTCACGATGGGCGAAGATGCTAGGCGATGCGAGACACAGGATCGGGAACGAAGCGCCCAAGGAAACGGATGCAGTGACTAAGCAGGCACTTTGAGCTTGCCCAGTTCGCGCATGATCCGCTGGACGGACGCAGCCTCTGCATCTCCCATTTCCACCAAGGGGAGACGCACCGCACGCGTGTCAAAGCCGAGGAGACTCATCGCGTATTTGACCGGCACTGGGCTGGGATATGCGAAGAGCGCCTTGAACATCGGCGTCAGCCGGTGATGGATGCGGCGGGACTCGGCAGGATCCTTCTCGAACCCTTCGATCATCTGCTTGATCTCCGCGCCGACGACGTGCGCCGCCACGCTGACAAGGCCGTGTCCGCCAAGACTGAGGATCGGAAGGGTCAATGCGTCGTCACCGCTATACACGCGAAAGCCTGAGGGCACGGATGCGCATACTTCGCTGATCTGCGGAATGACTCCGCTCGCTTCTTTGACTGCCACGATGTTCGGCTTCTTCGCGAGCTCCAAAAGAGTCGATGTCTCCAGATTTATGGAGCTTCGTGGCTGAATGTTGTACAGCAGCACGGGCAGCGAGACGACATCGGCAACGGCGGAGAAATGGGCGAATAATCCGGTCTGGCCGGGCTTGTTGTAATACGGGTTCACCAGCATGATGCCGTGGGCGCCGATGCGCTCGGCTTCTTTAGCCATGTGGATGGATTCTTTAGTGTTGTAGGTGCCCGCGCCAAACAAGACGGCCGCCTTGGAGCCAACCGCTTCAAGAACGGTCTCCAGCAGCTGCAGCTTCTCGCTTTCTTCTAAGGTGGGCGATTCGCCGGTGGTGCCGGCGATGACCAAGCCATCGTTCTTCTGTTCGTCGACCAAGAACTTGGCGATCCGGGCCGCCTCAGCATAGTTCACTCCGCCATCCGAGGCAAACGGCGTAAGCATCGCCGTCAGCAGCCTTCCCCAATCCTTTGGTCCCGTGAACGCGCCCATATACATCAGTTTACGTGCCGCAGAAGCGTAAAGCGTTAAGCCTTTAGCGTAAATCGTCAGAGCTGAGCAGCAAATGGCCCAGAAGGCATAACTTACTTAGTTAGCTCAACGCTAAGAGCCCTACGCTTCCCGGGGGATGAGCGCCTTGATCTTGTCTACGACCTGTGCAGGCGTGAGTCCGGCGCTCTCCACGAGCTGAGCGCCAGGCGCGACGGTCAATGGGCTATCGTCACGCGTGATGTCTCTGTGGTCGCGAGATTCCACTTCCTTCCGGACCTGCTCGTAGGCCGATTCATGCCCCTTTGCCTGCAGCTCGACGAATCTACGCTGCGCTCGCTCCTCCAGCGAGGCTGTTAGATACACCTTCACTTGAGCGTGCGGCGCGATGATGGTGGTCGCATCGCGGCCCTCGAGCACGACCCCGCCCTGAGCGACTATGGCTTTCTGCCTCTCGACCAGCACGCGTCGAACGGGCGGAAACACGCTTAGCGCGCTCGCCAGCTCGCCGATCTCAGGCAACCGGATCTCCTTGGTCACATCCTGGCCGTCGAGGAACACGTGCTGAGGGTCGCCCGGGCCGAACGAGATATCAGAGCGCCTACCTAACTCGGCCGCTGCTCCACCATCGTCCGCCTTCAGACCAGCTCTTTGGGCGGCCAAGGCAAGCGCCCGATACATTGCGCCGGTATCGAGGTAGCTCAGTCCCAGATCGCGTGCGAGCAATTTCGCTACTGTGCTCTTCCCTGCCCCCGCCGGCCCGTCGATCGCTATCACCAAATCAGACAATGCAAAGCCTCCTCAGCTCCTCTTCAAATCCAGGAAAGCTAGTTTGAATGGATTCGGCCCCTTCGATCTCAGTTGTGCCCTCGGCGATCAATCCTCCGATGGCGAAAGCCATTGCGATCCGATGATCTCCTCGCGCATCGATTTTCGTAGCGGTCAGCGGAGTTGGCCCGGTGATCGCCATTCCATCCTCGAAAGCTTCCACCTGCGCGCCCATGCGTCGGAGGCCATCAGCCATCAATTCGATTCGGTCGCTTTCCTTCACGCGCAACTCGCGGGCATCTCGGATCACCGATGTTCCCTCGCACTGCGTTGCCAGCACGGCGAGCACCGGGATCTCATCGATCAACTTCGGCACGAGATCTTTCTCGATTGTGAAAGCGCGGAGCTTGTTGGTCGCCGAGACGCGCACGTCCGCCACGGGCTCGCCAAGCTCTTCCCCGCTTTCCTCGATCGCGAGCTCCGCACCGCCGTCCCGGAGCACATCCAACACACCTGTCCGAAGTGGATTCGTACCGAGTTGCCGAAGACTCAACGAAGATTCTGAGAGCATCGCCGCCGCGACCATAAAGAACGCGGCACTCGATATGTCCCCCGGCACCGCTATTTGAAACCCATTTGGACGAGAGCCGCCGGCCACTCGCGCGGTCAATCCTTTCCTCTCGACCCTTACTCCCGCCGACGTGAGCATGCGTTCGGTGTGGTCACGAGACGGCGCCGATTCCGTCACCGATGTCGATCCGGAAGCACGAAGCCCAGCCAACAGGACGCAACTCTTGATCTGCGCGCTGGCTACTGGAGTTGTGTAATCGATACCTTCTAGCTCCGCTCCACGTACATGGAGAGGCGGGGAGTCCCCCTCGACCGAGGCGCCCATGAGCCGCAACGGCTCGGCCACTCGCTTCATGGGCCGACGCGACAAGGACTCGTCGCCGGTCATCACGCAGTCCAGAGGCCGGCTGGCAATCAGCCCGCTAAGCAAGCGCATGGTGGTGCCGCTGTTACCGCAGTCCAATAGCTCGTCCGGCTGCCGCCATTCATCGGCCGGCGTAAGACTCACTTCTTCATCGCTCAGCCACTGATACGCGAGACCGAGTTGAGCCAAGCATCTCAGAGTGGATTCGCAATCCTCCCCTCGTAACGGGGTTTTAACGACCGACTCGCCTGATGCGATCGCCCCCAGCATGTACGCCCGATGCGTAATCGATTTGTCCGACGGCGGTCGAAACTCGCCTCGCAAGGACTTCACCCGAGATACGCATAGTTTCAAGCGCTCGGCATCCCCTTGAGATGGTGCTCGTGCACATACGCGATGGCCTTCTCCGCCTCGGCTGCCCCACGACCTGCCGGCCCCGGAGGTGCAGAGTCGTAAAACCGCGGAATGCCCCATTTCTCCGCCAGGTTCCGAGGCAGCTCGTCCTCAAATTCGACATCCGAAAGCACGAGAACGGCTGCCGACCACATGCGGATCACGCTCTCCATGTTGTAGCCGCCCCCGCCGCACGCCACGAGCGGCAGCCCCAACCCCTTCACTTCTCGGACAGCTTCTAGCCAATCCTGAGCAGCCACGTCCAGATGCCCAAGAGGATCTCTGAAATGCGGGTCGGAACCCGTCTGCAACACGATCGCTTGCGGCTTGAACCTCGCCAAGGCAGGCAAGATGGCGCGACGAAAGGCATCTACCCAAACATCGCCGGTTGTGTGTGCGGCAAGCGGCACGTTCAGAGACGTGAAATCACGACCCGTCTCCTCAGAAAAACCGGTTCCCGGAAAGAGCGTCCGGCCACTCTCGTGAATGCTGCACGTGAGCACGCGTGGATCGTCGTACCAGATCCACTGCACGCCGTCGCCGTGATGCAGGTCGATATCGACATAAGCCACCCGATCGAACTTGTCGAGAAGGATAGAGCATGCCATCGCGGGATCGTCCAGCAAGCAAAATCCACTGGCCTTGTCTCGGGCCGCGTGATGCAGACCTCCGCCCAATGTGAGCGCCATCGGTGCTCCGTCTCGCACGAGCTCCGCCGCACGCACGGTCCCGGCGATAAAGTTCAAGGTCGCCTGATACATACCGGCGAAGGGAGGATTATCCGAAGACAGGAATCCGTGCGTGGGCAGGGGCGCTCCTTCCAGGTAGTCCTCGTCGAGCAGGTCGCGATGCAGCGTTCCGCCGCCACTTACCAGCGCGTCGACTTTCTTAAAAGTCTTCAAGTATTCGGGGCTGTGCACGCGCAGGGCATCCGCCTCGGTAGCAACACCAGGATCTTCCGGCTCAATTCCATATCGATCCAGAAGCTCCATGCAAAGCTCCAGGCGCTCAGGACGGAAGGGGTGCTGCGGCCCAAAGTCGTACTCCAGCATCCGAGGGTGGTAGAAGAACGGGGGCGGCACGGAACCCGCAGTTTAACGCCCGGTGCGAGGTTTAGGAACACTTCTTGCGGTGGCACGGACTAAAGCGTGTGCGTGCACGGTCGCCTGCTTGACCGTACACTGTGCGCGCATGCAGGCTCCAAGGGGTTGTGTGACCCTGGAGCGAGAGGAGGAATCTTTTACATGTTCAAAGCTCGTTGGGCTCAAGCGACACTCGTAGCGTTATCTGCAATCGTATTCATTGGCTGCGGTGGCGGCGGGGGAGGCGGCGGCGGATCGTCGTCTGCATCGGCCGGCTCAACCGGCACGGTGGCAGTGGCAGTGGCCCCAACCGACGCCGCGACGATCCAGGGCGGTACTCGCACCTTCAACGCAACGGTCACCGGCAACGCCAACACGGCCGTGACTTGGACCGTGGCGGGCGCCGGCAACGGCACGATTACCAACTCTGGCGTTTACACCGCACCGGCCAAGTCGGGCACTTTCCAGGTGACGGCACGTAGCGTTGCCGATAACACCAAAACCTCAACCGTCAACGTCGTCGTTGGCACGACTGGCTTCATTCACACCAGCGACCTCCCGGGCGGCACGTTCTCGAGCAGTATCCAGGCTCTGAACTCGAACGGCACGGTCGCCGCCGGAGCAGGAACCCCCGCTCCCGCAAGTGGAGCACCTACCAACAATGCGGCCATGTGGAGGGAATCCACGGGCCTCGCCGTACTGGCCGGAGTCGGCCCCGGAAACGTCTTCGCGATGGATTCGACCGGCACAACGATGGTGGGCGTCCATCAGCTTGCCGGTGGCAGCCTGAGAGCTTATACGTGGACACTAGCGGGCGGGGTGACGGACCTTCCGTTGCTTGCCGGTGCGGTGGGCGCGACGACGGCTTTCGACGTTTCAGGCGATGGCCTCACGGTCGTCGGCCAAGGTTTCGACAGCACTCTAGCGCAGAGAGCCATCAAGTGGTCTGGCGGAACCGCCACGAACCTCGGAGTTATTCCGGGCGGCTCGTTTAGCCTGGCCCGCGCGATCAGCGGCGACGGCAACGTTATCGTCGGCCAGAGCGGCATCACCACTGGCGCGCGAGCGGTTCGATGGGTGGGCGCAAATCCGGCTTCGAGCCTTGGAGTCCTCCCGGGTGGAAGCCAATCGCTTGCTAACGATGTGAACACGGACGGCACCGTCATCGTTGGCGAGAGCGCGACGACCACTGGCGGATCGCACACGGCAGCATTCCGATGGACGCAGGTCGGCGGCATGCTCAATATTGGCTCGCTTGTGGCCGGCAAGGAGACCCGTGCCTTGGGCGTTTCTGGCGACGGCACGGTGGTGGTTGGGTCTTCACAAACGGGTGCGACCAATGCCGATACCGAGGCGTTCATCTGGACGCAGGCGGGTGGCATGCAGAACCTCAGGACCTACCTTGCCAACCGCGGCATGGCGACGATCCTGACGGGCTGGGTGCTCACCAGCGCCACCAGCATCTCGACGGACGGCAAGGTCATCGGCGGACTCGGCATGAATCCCGCCGGCCAGCCGGAAGGTTGGGTCGCGTTGCTGCCGTAGTCGCGTAAATGGTAAGTCGTAAATCGTAAATCGACGGAGATCTAGGGCCATCCGCTTGCATCGAGCGGATGGCCCTTTTTCTTTCATGAAGTCCGGAGCTGGTGCTCAAGGGCGTTCACACCTTGGGATCGACTGAGCCCGCACCCGATTCCACGCGTGTCCAGGTCCGTCGATTTACGATTTACCACTTACGATTTACGCGCCTACGCCCCATGTACACTCCAGCCGATGTCCAGCAGCTTCGGAACGCTGTTCCGAGTCACCACGTTCGGTGAATCGCACGGGCCTGCGGTAGGTGCGGTGGTGGACGGTTGCCCGCCGCGTATCGAGCTGACAGAAGAGATGATCCAAGTAGAGCTGGATCGCAGGCGGCCGGGACAATCCAACCTGGTCAGCCAACGAAAAGAGGGCGATAAGGTCGAGATTCTTAGCGGCGTGCTGGATGGCCTCACGTTGGGCACGCCGATCGCAATGCTCGTTCGCAACGAGGATGCACGATCCAAAGACTACGACGAGATGCGGACCAAGTACCGGCCATCGCACGCGGACTTCGCCTACGACGAGAAATACGGCATCCGCGCCTGGTCGGGCGGAGGCCGGGCCTCGGCTAGAGAGACTGTTGGGCGAGTGGCTGCGGGCGCCATTGCAAAGCAAGTGTTGAAAGGGTTCGGCGTCGAAGTGCTCGCATGGGTTGAGAAGGTGCATCACATCAGGGCTGCCGTGGACCCGCTGGCAGTTACGATGGAGCAAGTCGAGACCACTCCCGTGCGTTGTCCTGACTCGCAGACCGCGCAGCAGATGATCGAGCACATCGAGGAAGTTCGAAAGGCGGGCGACTCGGTCGGCGGCGTGGTCGCATGTGTGGCCCGAGGCGTGCCCGCCGGATGGGGCGAGCCGGTCTTCGACAAGCTGGAAGCCGACCTCGCTAAGGCGCTGCTGTCTCTGCCGGCGTGCAAAGGTTTCGAATCAGGCGATGGCTTTGCAGGCACGGAGATCACCGGCGGAGAGCACAACGACGAGTTCTATGCGGACGACGACAAGCGGGTGTACACGCCGAGCAACCGCAGCGGCGGCATCCAGGGCGGCATCTCCAACGGCCAGCCGATCTTCGTTCGCGCGGCCTTCAAACCGACGGCCACGATCATGCACGAGCAGCACACGGTGACCACTGAGCACGAGAACACTACTCTGAAGGGCCGTGGCCGACATGACCCGTGCGTTCTGCCTCGGGCGGTTCCGATCGTTGAGGCCATGGTTGCGCTGGTCCTCGTTGACCATGCACTCAGACATCGTGCGCAGACATCGGGATAGGTCCTGGACGTCCAGTGGGTCATATAGGTAGGGCAAACTAGCGTGCATGTCCGGCTCCGCATACTGCGCATTCCTCGACCGTTACCATGAGATCAAGGCCCTCGATTCCGCCCTCGACCTGATGGGCTGGGATCGGCAAGTCCTCATGCCGCCAGGAGGCGTGGAAGCTCGCACCGCGCAATCCACGATCCTCAGCCGCATGGTCCACGAGCTGACAACGTCGGACGAGACGCGGCGCCTGCTCGAGAAGGCTGAACAAGAAGCCGAGCCCGGCACCGATGAGGCCGCCTCGTTGCGTGCGTTCCGCAGAGACCTGGACATCGAAGCCAAGCTGCCGACGGACCTGGTCACAAGGAAGGCAAGGGTCTCAGGCGAAGCTTACGAGGTCTGGAAGAAGGCGCGAGCGGAATCCAATTTCGCGGCGATGAAGCCGTACTACGACGAGGTTTTCGAAATTGCGCGAGAGACGTCGCAGCTCCTCGATCCAAAGGCGACACATCCCTACGATCCGCTGATCGACATGTACGAAGAAGGCGCCAAGACGGCAGATGCCACCACGATGTTCGAAGCGATCAAGCAACCGATCGTCGACTTGGTCAAGGACATTGTAGAACGTGGCCAGGACGTCCCCGACGCGTTCATGTATGGGCAGTGGGACGTGCAGGCGCTAAGGGCCGCATCGCAAGAAATCACGGAGAAGATCGGATTTGATTACAACCGCGGACGACTAGACATAGCCCCCAGCGCTTTCTGCGGCGGCTCGTCGCGCGGCGATATCCGCATGACCACGAAGCCCAGCGAGCACGTGAAAGGAGTGCTGTCCAGCAGCCTGCACGAGATGGGACACGGGCTCTACGAGCAGGGTTCGCCGGAGGAATGGGATCAGACGCCGCTGGCAGGCGGCATCTCGCTGGCCGTCCACGAAAGCCAATCCCGCATGTGGGAGAACATCATCGGCCGGTCTCGCGTGTTCTGGACGCACTTCCTGCCGGTGTTGCAGAAGCACATTCCGGCGATGGCCAACCTCGACGTGGACACGTTCTGCCGCGGGCTGAACAAGGTGCAGCCGTCGTTCATTCGCGTTGGCGCGGACGAGCTCACCTACAACCTTCACATCCTCATACGATTCGAGCTCGAGGTCGCCATTGTCACACGCGCAATCGAGACTAAGGACTTGCCAGAGGCTTGGAACGCCAAGTACACGGAGTACCTCGGCATCACGCCACCTAACGATGGCGCGGGCGTTCTGCAAGACGTGCACTGGACGCGCGGCTCGCTGGGCTACTTCCCCACTTACTCGATGGGCAATCTCATCGGCGCGCAGATTTGGGCCGCCCTTGACAAAGACATTCCCAACCGATGCGACCTCATCCGCGCTGGAGAATTCAAAGAGGTCTTGGGATGGCTGCAAGAGAAGATCTATAAGCAAGGCCGGCGCTACAAACCGAAGGATTTGGTGCAGCGTGTCACCGGCGAGCCGATGAACCCGAAGCATTGGCTCGAGTACGCCACGGGCAAGTTCTCCGGCATCTACGGCCTCTAATGGATGCTGTCGCCGTTTTGAGAAACTCGGCCGAGCTCGCCTTTCAGGAGCTGCTCGAATCGCTTGCCGACGTGGATGAGCCTCGTAGCTGGGCAGTCGTCGAGCCGGTCGAGGGCGAGTACCTGCACACAGCGGGAAGCATCCTCGCGATTGTGCACCACATCGCTTCGTGCAAGTACGGGTATGGCATCTGCGCGTTCGGCAACATGGATGTGAGAGGACGCGAGGTGTTTGAGCGCACCAAGACGATCGGCACGAATTGGCAGCAGTCGAAAGCTTTTCTGCAGGACAGCCAAGATTATTGGATGCGCGGCTGGGCGGATCTGCGCAGCGAGCAATTGGAGGAGGATCGGGGGACGATCTGGGGCAAGCCGTGGCCGACGTGGAAGCTCATCTCGCGGGTGATCCAACACGACGCCTATCACGCGGGGCAGATCAACTTGATCCGCTCCATTCGCGCGCCCGCGGATACTCCGCCAGATATGCGGTTCGACTTGGAAGAGAAGTATGCGCGGGAGAGCGCGGACTGGTAGATGGCCGGCTACTCCGGGACTCCGCTGCCGAAAAAGCTGGGCATCAAGCCTGGTGACAAAGTGCTTGCGGTGGATGCCCCACCACACTTCGGCTCTCTTCTCGATCCGTGGCCGGAAGGCGCTGTTTTTGCGACTGGCGCAGATGGCGAATTTGACGTGATCATCGCCTTCATCAGAACTGCGGACCAGTTGGAACCCGCGTTTAAATCGCTCACTCCCAGGGTGAAGGAACGCGGAGGGTTTTGGATCTCCTGGCCCAAGAAGGCCTCTCCGCTTTACTCGCCCGGGCTCACGGAAGAAACTCTGCGTCAAGTCGGCCTGCCGACAGGGCTCGTGGACAACAAAGTCTGCGCGATTGACGAGGACTGGTCTGGGCTGAGGTTTGTTCGCAGGCTGGCGGAGAAAAAGTAAATGGTAAGTAGTAAATGGTAAATGGCCGGATGCGGGTTGAGCGTGATCGGATTTAAGGCTTCGCACCGGGCCGCAAGACTGAAACTCCGAGCGCCTTTCGACCGAGTATTCTGATTCCCTTGAGGCCCAAAGCACCGCAGAATACGGAAGCCTTTTTGCAGTGCTCGAACTGCAAGAAGATCCTGTTCTCGATCGAGTTCGAGCAGAACCTGCGGGTGTGCCCCCATTGCGGCCATCACCACCGCCTCGAGGCCCGTAAGCGCATCGAGATCACGTTCGATCCTGGGTCCTTCGAAGAGCTGGATGCGGACCTTCGCTCAACAGACCCTCTCACCTTCCCCGATTACGCCGCCAAGCTGGCCACCGCGGAGCAGAAGACGGGCGCCTACGACTCGATCATCACCGGCATGGCGGCCCTAGAAGGGCAGTCCGTAAGCACCGCAATTGCAGATTTTAATTTCATGGGCGGCTCGATGGGCGCGGTTGCGGGGGAAAAGATCACCCGGACGCTTGAAAGAGCGGTGGAAAAGCGGGTTCCGGCGGTCATTTTTTCGGCTTCCGGCGGCGCGCGCATGCAGGAAGGGCTCCTGTCGCTTATGCAAATGGGCAAA
>JAXDKF010000183.1:0-11342 GCA_034667265.1 Fimbriimonadaceae bacterium | reverse complement strand
GTGGCGCTCGGGATAAGCGCCGTAGCGCTGCTTAAGAACGACTCGATACGGCGAAGGCTGGGATTGGCGAATACCCCTGAGCAGCTCATCGACATGGCCTCGGAAGAGTCATTTCCGGCCAGCGATCCCCCTAGCTGGACCCCAACGACCGCTTTGGGCAGTCTCCATTAGTAATGAAGCTTGAGAAGAAAGACTCCAAGACCTTGCTTTGGGTGGTGGGGGGCATCGTGGCCGTGGCCGCATCCGCGTACGCCGCCAAGCGGATCCACGGATGGATGGCTTGGCAGGAAGAGCGCGAATTCCAAGACACCGATCGCAAGATCGAGCAGTACGACGACTATGTTCACGCAAACGGGCACAAACGAAGGAGATGGTGGTGGGGCCGGTCGCTGGTCACGAGGCGCTAACCCCGCCATCCTCCAACCACTTTAGGGCGCGCTCGAACAGGACGTCCTGGCCGAAGCCGTAGACCTGTTTGAGCGCCTCTTCCGCATGCGGGTAGTTGACCGCGCGCATGAATAGCTCCTTCAAGAAAGGATTGTCTGCGAAAGCCTTAAGAAGCTCAGCCAAACCCGCCTCGCCCTTGAGGTTTACGAGGTATTCGCCTATCCACGCGGACTGTTGGTAGGCGTACCAGAGGCTCGTGCGCTCCTCGCCTTCCAACTCGGATACGAGCTCCACGTTGAGCTGGTTCGGCGCGAGCCAGTCGATTTCTCTTCTGGCAAATTTATGCGCGATCTCCTTGTCCGCGCCGCCTTGGGCGACCATGGCGATCGCCTCGTTGAGCCACCTGGGGACGTGGCCTTCTGCGAGGTTGAGCACGATCGCATGCGCGTATTCGTGCATGGTCGTCTCGTGGAGGTAATCCGGATGGTGTGCGGCGTAGTTGGGCAGGCAGATCTTGTCGTGCGGGTATTTGTCGACGAAATATCCGTACCGGCCCACCGCCCATGGCGCGTTGGCTTCTTGCGCCAGCACGCTGACCATTATTGGCGGCCCGTGTTGCGATCCGAGCCTGGTCCCAATCTCGTCGCAAAGCCTTGAGGATGTCTTCGGCAAGCTTTGTGCGGTGATCGACTTCCGAGGGAATGACCTCGAGGGTCAGCCAGTCGTTTAGTTTTTCCTGCTCGGACGCCTTGCGCGTGAGGTACTCGCCTTCGATCTGGCGGTAGAAGCGCGCGGCCCAGGCTCCCTGCCCGGTGCCCAGAGCCGCCGCGCCCTCGTAAGCGGCTTCGAGGCGATCCCACTCGTAAGCGTTGATGACCTCTTTCCAGACGCTTTGACTGGTCGCCGCCCCGAGGCTAAAGGTGGTGAGCTGTTTGGAGGAGTCTTTCACGTTTTTTTTGCGAGTGCGCGAGCTTGCTCGCGCTTTTCTATTGATCGGACGCAAGAAACAGGTTCATGGAATAGCTGTAGGAAAGGGCGAAAGCGCGAGCAAGCTCGCCCCCTCCCACACGGTCAGGAGAAGTGGATCGGGAATTGGCGGCAGAGATCCACCACTTCCTTGCGGATCCCGGCCAGCTCGCTCTCGTTCTCCTTCGCCTTCAGAGTGCGTGCGATGAGCGACGCGATCTGCGCCATCTCCTTCTCGCCCATGCCCCGCGTCGTGACAGCCGGGGTGCCGAGCCGGACGCCGCTGGTGACGAACGGCTTCTCCGGATCGAACGGGATGGAGTTGCGGTTGGTGGTGATGTTCACCGATTCCAGCACGATCTGAGTAGCTTTTCCGGTCACGGCGAAAGGACGGAGATCCACGAGGATCAGGTGCGAGTCGGTGCCTCCGCTCACACATCGGAATCCTTCGTTCGTGAGAGCCGTGGCGAAGGCGGCGGCGTTGCGCTTCACCTGTGCCGCGTAGTCCTTGAACGCGGGCTGTGCGGCCTCGTGGAAGCACACCGCTTTGGCCGCGATGATGTGCATGAGCGGCCCACCTTGGATGCCCGGGAAAACGGTCTTGTCGATCTCCTTGGCGTACTCCTCGCGGCAGAGGATCATGCCGCCTCGAGGACCGCGGATCGACTTGTGCGTGGTGGACGTGACGATATGCGCGTGCGGCACCGGGGTTGGATACTGCCCCGCGGCGATCAGGCCAGAGTAGTGGGCCATGTCGCACATGTGCAGCGCGCCGACTTCCTCGGCGATCTTGCCGAACGCTTCGAAATCGATCGCGCGGGGATAGGCGGTGGCGCCGCTGACGATCATCTTGGGCTTGTGCTCCAACGCGAGCTTTCTTAGCTCGTCGTAATCGATCCTTTCGGTTTCCTGAGTCACGCCGTAAGGCACCACGTTGTAAAGCTGGCCGCTGAAGTTGACGGGTGAGCCATGGGTGAGGTGGCCGCCGTGTGCGAGGTTCATCGCGAGGATCGTGTCGCCCGGCTTGAGGAAGGCGAAGTAAACGGCCATGTTGGCCTGTGCGCCCGAGTGCGGCTGGACGTTCGCGTGCTCCGACCCATAAAGCGCTTTGACCCGCTCGATGGCAAGGGCTTCTACTTCGTCGACCACCTCGCAGCCGCCGTAATAGCGGCGGCCGGGGTAGCCCTCGGCGTACTTGTCAGTCAGCACGCTCATCATCGCCTGGCGGACAGCGAGGCTGGCGATGTTCTCGCTGGCGATCAGCTCTAGGTTCGTTTCCTGCCGCTCCTCTTCCCTCTTGATCAGCCGCGCGATGTCCGGATCGACGCTTTCGAGGGGCGCGCGGTGTGCGTTGAGGGCGGAAGGAATCGTGGCCATGTCCGCATTATGTGCCTTTGAAGCAGCCGCACGGTTCGGGCACGCGGGGAGTCGAGTCCAAGAACTTGGAATGAACCCACTTGAGCTTGGCTCGAATTTCGTTGCCAACGCCGGAGTTCCCTTCCTGGGAAACGGGTTTTGGCTGATCCTTTTCGGAACCGTTTTCGTGTCGGTGTTGGAAGCAGTTCTGCTGCAGCGATGGTATGCGGTGCGGCCGGTGCTGGTTCGTTGGACCGACCGTGGTGCTGCGGCTGTTGGCATGGCGGACGAGCTGGAGGAATGGAGCCCGTATGCCTCTTTGCTGCTGCTGGGCGGCAATCTAGTCAGTGCCTCGGTTGGCTGGATCTTTCTCACGCATTCCGGCGGATTTCAGAATTGGGTCCTGGGCAGCCGACCGCTGGAGCGAGCAGGCTTTTATCTGGTTGCGATTTGGGCAGTTGCGTTCCTGCTGTCGGTGTTCGTCGAGTGGCCGTTCTTCTCGAAGGCGATCAAGGATAAGCCTCTCAGCCGCGAGGGCTTGATCGTGTGCCTTGGATGCAACGTCGTGAGCTACCTCTGCATCCTGGCTTGGTTCGCCGTGAGCGGCATGACGTCGCTGCTTACTCGCACGACGATTACTGATCCTGTTCTCATCGCGAGCTCGCCCTATGCGGAGGTTTACTACGTCGATTCGGAGTCTCGGGAAGTCTGGTGCGTTTGGAGCAACGGGTCCAAACCGCATCCAGTGGGGCTGAAGATTCTGGCGGGAGCAACGTTGTCCGCGGAAAAGGCTTCGAATGGACATACGAAGCTGCTGGCCGTTCAGATCGATGGCTCTGCCGTGCCGCTGAAAGACTTGGGCCCTGAGCCGATGGTAGCGCCCTTCGAGACCAAAGACCGTGGGGAGTGGGACCGCGTGGCGCGATATGTCAATGGCGAGGCTCGCAGCAAGTACACGGTGAGCTACAGCCCCGACCCTTTCCAGGGCATGAGCATTCGCACGCCGAGCAGGATCTACAAACTAGCTATCGACTCGACGCCTTTGGCGTGGAGCTGGACACAAGTGACAGTCTTGCAGAACAACCAGGCCATCGGGCAGCTCGGGCCCCAGATCGTGCTGGTGGATTTGGAGTCAGGCTCGATCGGCGTTCTCGCCAGGGGCGAGAGTCCGACCGTAGTGCTGGAGGGCTAAAGCGTAGAGCGCTTCCCTTACTTTTTCGCGCCTTTCTCGTTCTGCTTGTCCATCTGGTTGCCGTAGCGGCGCATGAATTTCTCGACGCGGCCGGCGGTATCTACCAGGCGCTTTTGGCCAGTGTAGAACGGATGGGAGTAGGCGCTGATTTCGAGGTTGACCACAAAGTGCTCGACTCCGTCCACAGTCTTGGTCGAAGCGGTCTTGCTGGTGGACACGCCGGTCCACTGGTGGTCTCCGTCTACGAACACGACGGGGTAAGTCTTTGGGTGAATTCCTTCTTTCATCGGTCTGCGCCTTGGGTTTGAACTGACTATTATGGCCGAAACGGGAGCTAGGGTTCAAGCGGCGG
This sequence comes from Fimbriimonadaceae bacterium, assembly GCA_034667265.1. Lineage (GTDB taxonomy): Bacteria > Armatimonadota > Fimbriimonadia > Fimbriimonadales > Fimbriimonadaceae > JANYLD01. The sequence goes on along the minus strand of JAXDKF010000183.1, from coordinate 7,089 downwards.
GAGCAGCCGGCGCCAAGCGTGATGGCGTTCGGTACCGGGTTCGAGCTTAGGTCGGACCAGCCTAGCTGCTTTAGGCGCAAATATGCTGCAATGTGCCATGCTCTGACCGAGCCGCTGGTACACAGGCTGCAACTCACGGAGGAGTTGAAAAATGGGCATCGCGCACACGGAAGTTTCGCGAGAGGTCGCTATCGTCGTTCGGGAGATTGCCGAGCGATATGGCCCGGTCTATGTCGAGGAGCTGCTCTTACCTCGCTTGCTGCAGCACCTGGCACCTGCCGACCGGTCGGAGGAAGAAGCTCGTGCGACTCTTTGCGATCCCGTCGGGTGCCTTCGCGCGATCTTCACCGAATACGCGTTTGCGCGGCGGGGCAAGGATCGGCACGACCTGGCCACTATGGCGGTCGAGGCGCTGAGAAGGGCAACGCAGGTGACCGACCTCTTCTCGCAGCCAGACGGCGTTTTGCTTTGGCATGCGTTCCAGGAGGTCTGTCTAGAGCGGGGCAAAAAACCCATGGAGCAGCTCAACCGCGGCGTCGTGCAGGGCATCGCCGAGCTGGCGCAGGAGATCCATTTCGAGGGCGGAAGCGGTTCGATCGCGCTATGGATCGTAGATGCTGCTCGCAAGACCGGCCGGATCGAGAACCAGTTCATGCGCATCGTGGACGTGCGCGGTGCCGGGCCCAAGTTGAGCTCTCTGCTTTTGCGGGACATCGTTTACCTCTTCAACCTCGAGGACCGCATCGAGCCGATGGACAGGCTCTATTTCCAACCGATCGACCGGTGGACTCGCGTGATCGCGGAGTTTGTCGTTCAGGACTACGACGATCCGGCGGACTGGATTCTGGCCGGGAAGCTGTCCAAGATCGCACGGAAGAGCGGGGCGAAAGGGACCCTGTTCAACATGGGCGTGGCATATTACGGCACGCGCGTGGTCCATTCAGACGAGGCATTCCAAGCGGGACTGGCGGCGATGGTGCAAGACGGGTTGACAATAGCGCGCCGTGCGTAGTCCTAAGTATCTCACGCGGAGACGCGGAGAACGCGGAGACGCGGAGACGCGGAGAACGCGGAGGCGCGGAGCGGTTGCGAGCAACCCCGGAAGGTTCTCGTTTTCGAGCCACACGCCAGAGTGGCAGGCGCCGACAACGTCACTTGCAAGACTCGTCCTTAACGAAGACGCTTTGCCCCTTCCACAAGGCCATCGAGCGTCAGGTGTGAAATAAACGTCATGGACGTCAAACACAGCGGCTTGATAAGCTCGGCGTGACCGCCGGTGATGAACACGTCTGGCTTGGCGGCCATCTCCCTCGCAAACCTTGCGATCATGCCGTCGATGGCGGAGGCGTGCCCATGCATAACACCGGATCTGATGGCCGATGAGGTGTCCACCCCGATCGCCTTCTTCGGTGCGGAGAGCTCCACGACAGGAAGTTGAGCTGTCTCCTTGCCCAACGCTGAAGCCACCATTTCGAGGCCCGGCAGGATAGCGCCGCCAAGGTAGGTCCCGCCAAGCACTGCCTCCAGTTTCGTGGCCGTGCCGACGTCGACGGCGATCGCGTGAGGAGAGAGCGCCGAGACCGCCAGGGCATTGGCAAGGCGATCCGCGCCCAAGGTCTCGGGCGTCTTGTAATCGATATTGAAGTTGACGGCATCCGCGGATAGAAAGGTCAGATCAAGAGCAGCCGCTCTTTTCAGCGCCGAGGACAATTCTCTGTTGGCAGCCGGCACCACACTCGCGCAAATCGCGCGCTCCAAATGAAAGTTGCCGAGCAGGTCGATGAACTTAGGAGCTTGCTTGCCCTTCTGCGTAGGCGTGCGAAAGAAGCGCACCCAATGCTTGCCGTCCCAGACTCCGGCCTTCGTGTCGGTATTGCCGACGTCAATCGCCAAGAGCATGGGTCAAGTCTACGCGGCTATAGATTTTGCCGCCGAGCTCCTCTTCCATGGCTGCGACGATGGCGGCCGCAACCTCGTCACGCGTCCTTTCGTCTTTGGCTTCCACCATGACGCGAATCATGGGTTGCGTCCCACTTGGCCGGACGACCACTCGGCCGTCGGATCCAAGCCGCTGCTCGCCAATCTGTAACGCCACAGCCACGCCTTCCTTGTCTTTCCAGCCATCCATCTCCGCGACCGAAACGTTCACGAGCAACTGTGGCCAGGGCTCGTACTCAGCCGAGTAGGAAGACGCCGGCCGGCCCTCCAGTTTCAAGACGCGCAAGAATTCGAGCGTGGTGACGAGGCCATCGCCGGTGGGACCTCGATGCGGAAAGATGATGTGGCCGCTCTGCTCGCCCCCAATCAACGCGCCGGTCTGCTGAATACGTTGAGCGACATATTTGTCGCCAACCGGCGTGCGCTCGAGAGTGATTCCTTGGTCAACTAAGAAGCGCTCAAAACCTCCGTTGCTCATGACCGTCCCCACAACAACCGAGGGATCGAGGTCGCCTTCGCGTTTGCGATGCGCGGCCCACAGACCCATCGTGCGATCACCGTTGATGAGCTTCCCTGCCTCGTCGCAAAAGACGGCCCGGTCCGCATCGCCGTCGAACGCAGCACCCACATGGCAACCTTGGCCCGTCGTATAGCGGCCGATCGATTCAGGTTTGGTCGCGCCGCCCTCCGCGTTGATGTTCATGCCGTCGGGGTCGATGCCAATGGCATGGACCTCAGCTCCAAGTCGGCGGAGCACTTCTGGACCGAGCTCGTACGCCGCGCCGTGCGCACCATCGACTGCCACCTTCATGCCATCCAGTCGCTCGGGCACCACCGCTACTAAGAAATCCAAATAGGCGTCGATAGGAGAGCGATCTTGGGTGATGAGACCGACGCCCGCGCCGGTTGGAAGCTCAGGCCCATCCTCCATGAGTTGCTCGATCCGTAGCTCGACGTCGTCGGGCAGCTTCCGTCCATTGTGGCCGACAAACTTAATACCGTTATCGGGCGCGGGATTGTGGCTGGCGGAGATGATCACGCCAAGGCTGAAGTCGCCCGTGCGGGCTGCAAAAGAGACGGTAGGCGTAGGGGCAACTCCCAAGTCGTCGACATCCACACCGCCCGAGCACAAACCCGAAGCGAGCGCGGCCCCAAGCATCGGTCCGCTGCGGCGCGTATCCCGTCCCATGACGGCACGTGGCGTTTGACCGGTTTCTCTCAAATAGCGGGCTGCGGCAAGACCGAGCTTGAAAGCGAGAGTTGGCGTCAGCTTTGCGTTGGCAAGTCCACGAACGCCGTCGGTCCCAAAGTGCCGGCGGCTCAAGGCTTCTTCGACACCCGCACCCGCGCGGGACGGATGACCTTATCCGCCATGCGGTAACCGGCTTCCAACTCACTCAGCACGGTGTTCTCCGGATGCTCCTCCGATTCCTCGGCGGCAATCGCCTCGTGGAAGTCCGGGTCGAAGGGTTGACCGTGAGAGTCGATGCGGCGGACGTTCTGGCTTTCGAGAATAGACCTGAATTGTCGGTCCACCGCGCGGATGCCTTCGATCAAGGACTCCAGAGGCGCGCCACTTTCCAAGGCCGCCAGAGTGCGCTCGAAATTGTCCATAACGGGCAACAAGCTCGTGACCAATTTTTCTGTGGCGAACTGCCGGAGTTGGAGGGATTCCTGCTCCTTGCGGCGCCGGAAGTTTTGGAACTCCGCCATCGTCCGCAGCACTTGTTCCTCGAGCTGCTTGTTCTCTTGATTGAGCCGCTCGACCTCTTGTCTCAGGACGGATGTCTCGGTCTCTGGAGCGCCCGCCTGCTCGGCCGCCTCTACTTCGGGCGCCATCGGAGACTCCGCATCTGTTGGCACCTCATTTTCCGCGCCGGTGGGGGTCTCGGTTTGATTCATCTGCAAGGGTTTACTCCTCTTGAACGGGTTCAATTTTACCTTGCGAGGCATGGCTAAGCGGGCTCCGGAGGGGCCACCGGCGTACCAGGCTGGCCGCGAAATCGCTGGGCGGTGGCAACCCCCACTATCACGACGACCAAACCGGCGATTTGGACCGGTTCCAAGCCCACGTGCATGAAGGCCCACTGGCAGAGCGCTGTCAGGGGTGGAACGAAGTACATCCAGAGAGCCGCGCCTGCCGGCCCGATCTCATGAACCCCCCGGTAGAAGAGCAAAAAGCCCATGACTCCGGACAGAAGAGCTACGTGGGCAAAGAACAGCCATCCCATGGGCGTGATCTGGCCGAGTGGAACGCGTCCGTGGTCCCGGACGATCCAGTAGCCGAACATGATCGGAAAGCCGCCTGGCATGGACAGGGTCATGAGCCTAAGCGGCGAATATTTGCCCAGGAGCGGCTTCATGAGGACGATGCAATATGCCCATACGAGGGCAGAAACGATCATGAGCACGTAACCCATGACGCGGTGCTCCCCATGGCCCAGTGCAGGGATCATTACCAGGACAACCCCGGTGAACGCGATCGCGGCTCCGCCTAAGGCTGCCGCCCGCAAGCGCTCCTGCTTCAGCGCGGCGGCCAGCAGCATTGTCAGGATCGGCGAGATATTCAGGAGGATCGCGCCCTCCGCGGGCTGGGACCAACGCATGGCCTCGAGGAAGAAGAACAGATACACGCCCATCGAAGCGAACCCGAAATACAGGATCCGCCAGCGGTCCTCCTTCGGCAGCTTCAGAGATTGCCCGGTAATCAGGCAGAGAACGACCAGGACCGCGTACATCACCACGTAACGCAGAAAGGCGACCTGGGACGGTGTCATCTGCTCATAAAGGAGCTTGAGCGCCACGTAGTTGAATGCCCAGGCCAGGACCGCCAACGCCAGCGGCCAACTGAACCGAAGAGGCAAACGCACGGCCAAAGTATGCCTAATGGCGGATAATGTGGACGGTCCAGGGCGGAATGGACGTCCCTAGATTCAGCACCTCCATGATCAAGGATCAAACCCAAACCAATTTTGGCGCCGGCAAGCGCTTCCGCCTCATCCTCCGAGATACCCAAGGCGGCACCCGCGAGATGGGCGGCGATGATATGGGCATCGCCGTCGGCATCGTCGACAACATCTTCATGAACGCCCTCGATACGGGCACCAGCGACATCCACCTCCAGCCCGAGCGGGACCAGCTCAGGATCCGCTTCCGGCAGGACGGAATTCTGCATGAGACCGGCCAGCTCCCGCCCGACCACGCGGGCAACGTGCTTGCGCGTCTGAAGCTCGCCGCGAGCATGAGGATCGACGAAAACCGAGAGCCCCAGGACGGCCGTATCGACATGGAGTACTTGGGACGTCGTCTCAGCGCCCGTGCTTCTTGCGTGCCTTGTTTGAGCGGCGAGAAGTTCGTCATGCGAATTCTCGATCCCAACGCGATGAAGGTCGAGCTGCCTCGCCTGGGAATGCCGGAAGACGTCATGAAGAAGTGGTCCAAGGCGATCCTGGCGCCTTACGGGCTGATCCTCGTTACCGGTCCCACGGGCTCCGGAAAGACGTCCACGCTTTACGGGTCCTTGCATCAGCTCGACAGCAAGACGAGGAACATCGTCACCGTCGAGGACCCGGTTGAATACGAGTTCGATAAGAATGTCGCGCAGGTGCAGGTCACGGAGCGGCTTACCTTTCCGAAGGTCATGCGCACCTTCTTGCGACAAGACCCCGACATCATGATGGTCGGCGAAATGCGCGACCCCGAGTCCCTGGGCATCGGGATCCAGGCAGGCCTGACGGGCCACTTGGTCTTGAGCACGCTTCACACCAACACCGCCATCGAATCGATCACGCGAATGATGGACATGGGCGCGGAGCCCTATTTGGTCGCTGGCGTTACGGTCGCGATCCTCGCGCAACGTTTGGTGCGGTTGAACTGTCCGAAGTGCCGCCAGCCGTACACGCCGGATGCGGACGAGCTCGAAATGTTGGGCTTGACCGCTGAGGAGCTGGCGAGCGCAAAATTTGGAAAGGGCGCGGGTTGCCCGGACTGCCGCGGCACCGGCTACAAAGGCCGAATCGGTGTGTTTGAGCTGATCATGGGTACGCCGGATCTAAGGGCTGCGGTCGTCCACAATGCGACGCCGCCCGAACTGATGAAGATCGCGAAGCAGCACGGCTTCCGCGGCATGATCGAGGACGGAAAGGCCAAAGTCTTGGCTGGATGGACCACCCCGTCGGAAGTGCTTAAAGCCGTTTATACACAGGCGATTGAGTAGGGCGTCGGGCGCTGGGAGTTGGGGCTCACAGCCGCTTGCCTGCATACGATCCCGGGAGCCCTAGAGCCTGAGCGCCCGATCGCCTGAGAGCCTGAACGGCACCCTTCCGCTGGAACACCCGCTTGCCGGAGTGCAGCCTAACTCCTGAACAGCACGCCTGCGACCTGGCGTTTTGAAGGTGAAACAAATGAGATTTGGAACAACGGTGGCCACGATGGCCGCTTTATTCGCCGTTGCCGCGCCATCGATGGCGCAGGTGAAGGTCAACATGAAGGTTGGCCGGCCCGAGAACTTCAACCGGGTTAACCCGAAGAAGGTCGGGATCAGCAACCAAGACCGCAAGTACATGCAGAACGCGTACATCCTCAACGCTTTCGAAGCGAAGCTGGGAGCACTCGCGCAGAGCCGGGGCAGCGACCAGTGGGTGAAGGACTTCGGCAGTGACATGGATCGGGAGCACACCCTCGCCAACTCCGAGCTGAAGGATCTCGCCCGCAACAAGGGCGTGTATCTCTCCAACAACTGGCCCCGGGCGCAGGTGAAAACCTACAACCGCATGGCCAGCTTGTCCGGCTCCAAGTTCGATCGAGAGTTCCGGAAGATCAACAAGAAAGGCCACATGCTCGCCATGAACGGAAGCGCCAAGGAGATCAAAGTCGGGCGGGACGCGATGGTCCGCAGCTACGCGACGAAGATGCTCGCGACGGCGAGAGCGCATGAGCAGCTCGTCATGACGCGCCAGACGATGATGGCGCGCAACAACTACAGCTACGGAACGGCAGCGCAGAAGATCAAACCGTGATCTGAAGGATCAGGGAAGAGGGATGACTTGGCGTCATCCCTCACCCCTCTCACCCCAGCTGCTGCACCGCGGCCACCACATCCTTCTCATTCGGAATGCAGAGCAATTCCAACGGGCGCGTGTAGGGCATCGG
>JAXDKF010000182.1:0-9885 GCA_034667265.1 Fimbriimonadaceae bacterium | reverse complement strand
GCTGGCCGAAATACGGCTCGCGAATCACTCGAATAGAAGCCCCTGGCCGCAGCTCGAACGCGCTGGGGTCTTGCTCCTTTTCCTTGGGCACGTCCTCCGACAGCGGCACGATGATCTCCGGCCGGATGACGCCCGCGCGGATCTGCGTGGCCCCATTGATCGAGGCCTTCTTCCCTTCCAGCGAGCGCAGCAGCTCGAACGTGCGGTCGGCCATCGGCAGATATCCAAAGCCTTCCGTGACCATCATGGTCAGATTGATCGCCTCCTGGCCGGTGATGGCGACGCCGATGTCGTAGCCCAGGAACTTGGTGAGGTCGCTATCCTTCACGCCGCCCGCGATCAATCCGGTGACGCCCACCTGGGACGCCTTGATGATGGCGTCGTAGGTGATGCCGTTGCCGCCCACCAAGATCTTGCCCGCATCGCTCTCCAGGATGGCCGAGGGGTCCAGCACGTCCTTGGGTCCGCCGACCGCCACTCGGATGGTGCCCACGCGCTCGCCGCCCACGCCAAAGATGCCCTGCACCATGGCGCCGCGAGTCTCCACGACCGCGCCTTCTCCGGGGAGCACGTCGGCGACGAAGCCCTCGATATAGGCGGTCACGTCGATGGGAATGGGCGCTTCGCGGATGAGGACGTTGCCGGTGACCTCGGAGATCGATTCCACCGTGCCGGCGAACTTGGCGGGCACCTCTCGCTTGCCCATGCCGAGGAAGCCCTTGGACATGGCCACGATCTGACCCTTCTCCAGGACGTCGCCGATCTTGGGGGTGAAGAAGGGCGGCGCCTCCTTGGCCTCGACGCCGAGCTCCTCCGCGAGCTTGATCGTCTGGAGCGCGCCGGGGAGCAGGGCTCGGGCCACGACGGTGTCGGGATAGACGCGGTCTCCGTCCTTGACCATGACCTCGCCCTTGATCGGCAGCCGCCGAATCCTTTTGACGACGATGTCGCCGCTGACCGTCAACCCAGGCGTGTATGCGCTACCCATTGAAGGGGGGAGTTTACTTCGGGGGCGGTGCCACGGTGTTGAGGTATTACGGTATTACGGTGTTAGGGTCCGGAGGGAGCGCGGTTGGCGTTCACGGATTTCACGCGTAGGCGCGGAGAACGCGGAGGCGCCGGCCCCTGTCCCTTTCCGGCCGTAATACCGCAACACCGCAATACCGTAACACCGGATGGTCTATCCGCCCATTTACCACTTACCATTTACCATTTACCTCCACCAGCCATTTACGATTTACAGCCTGCGCTCTTCCATTTACTCCCTGCAGCCGTCCTAATTCCGTGCTCGCCAAATCCAACTGTTCACCCGCCGTGCTGTACGCCAACGCGCGGTCGAGGCGGGGGCAGCAGTGGTTTGCCGAGGCCGTCGAGTACCTGCGCAAGGAGGAGCTCGAGCTGAAGGAGGCCACGCTCATGCGCGATCCGGCGAAGCTCGACCAGGCCGTCGAAAAGGCGGTGAAGGGCGGGGTGCCGATGGTCATCGTGGGAGGGGGCGATGGCACATTGAGCGGGGTCGCGAAGCATTTCGTCGGCTCCGACGCGACGCTTGGGATCCTTCCACTTGGCACGGGCAATGCATTCGCGCGGGATCTCATGATCCCCGCCAACCTGCCCGCTGCGTGCAGCGTGATCTCGCGGGGCAAGACTCGCGAGGTCGATCTCGGCTTCGTGCAAGACAAGTACTTCGTGAACGTGGTGACGGTGGGGCTTACGGCGCGGATCGCAACCGAGCTGACCAATGAGGCCAAGCGCCGATTCGGCCGCGCGGCGTATCTCTTCGCGATGGCTCGGGCCTTGCAGCGCGTGGAGCCGTTCCACGTGAAGATCACCACGCCGGAGCAGACGCTGGAGTTCGACACCCTGCAGGTGGTCATCGGCAACGGGCGGTTCCACGCGGGGCCGTTTCCGTTGGCGCCCGACGCGAGCATCACCGAGGGCAGGCTATCTGGCTATGCACTCGCGACCACCAGCAAGGGGTCGTTCTTCCGGCTGGCGTGGAAGCTGCACGCCGGCCGGCAATGCGAGCTGCCCGAGGTCTACGCGATCTCGACGGTGGGCGGGCGGCTGGAGACCTCGCCGGTGCGGAAGGTGGTGGTCGACGGCGAGATCGAGGGGACGACGCCTTTCGATTTCCGAGTCGCGCCGAAGGCGATTCGGGTGCGGGTTCCGGAAGAGTTTGAGGGGTGAGGGGGATGTGGGCTGTGAGCTGTTGGCTGTGAGCTGTCGGCTCGGTGTTACGGTGTTACGGTGTTACGGTGTTACGGTGTTACGGTGTTACGGTGTTGCGTTAAGTGTTCAGTGTTTGAGTGTTAAGCTCGGTGTTGCGGTGTTAGGTGTTACGGTGTTTCGGCCGGAGAGATCCGACCTCACCCTAATCCAAAATCCAAAATCCAAATTCCAAATTCAAGCGGCCCGAATCCGCCGATATCGTGCCTCGACGAACTGGAACACGGCATAAGCCACCAATCCAAACGCAACTGCACCGAGCAGGAATCTTCCATAAGGCGCGGCGGCTAGAGTCTGCAGCGCCTTACTCATTCCGCCCGCCTCTCGCGGCGAGGCATCCAGTCCGGCACGGATGAGGAAGCCGCCGGTGAGCAGGAATACCACCGCTCTCGCCCACAACCCGAGCTTGCCTGAGACGGTCGCGAGCTTGCGCTCCTTCTCGTCCATGCTCGTCTTGTCCAGGTTGTCCATGAACTTGCTCTTGAACGCGTTGATCGACTGCCCGATCGCAAGCGCGATGAGGCCCAAGCCGATGGCGACCGCCAGCGCTCTTCCCCATGGCGTGTCCACAAGCCCGGCCCACTTCTGCATCCCGCCGTTACTTCCCTTCGATTGATGCATGGCGGCCTGCAGCGCGGCAAATCCGAGCGCGTAATACGCGAGCGCGGTGATCCCATAACCGATGCGCTTGAACGGCTTCTTGCCCTCGGGATTGAAGATGGCCATGAGCAATCGCCAGGTGGAATACGCGGCAAGGCCGATGGCGATGGCGTACAGGATGACGGCGCCGAACTGCATTTGCGCGACGGTTTGGATCGCGCCCTTCTGGTTGACGAATTTGCCCTGCCTTCCAACCGCCGGCATGAGCGCGAGCATCCCGATCTGGCCGTAGATGAAGCCCTTGGCCACGTAGCCAAACCTCGCGAGCGGCTCGAGCCAGGGCTGCGCTTTTTGCGCGGCCTCTTCGGTTTTCTGAGCTGCTCCGGCTGCGGTCATCTGGACTTGGACACGTTGCCGCCTGGTTGTGTTTCCTGGTAATCTATGTACTGTGTATGTGTACTTATAGTACTGCGGAGGCGGCGATTGCGGCGTTGTATCTCCGCGGCGCGCCGCGATCGTTTGACGTCAAGCGCGCGGGGTGGATGGCGGTGGAGGGGTCGTTGCGGGTGCGCGCTCCCTCGTTGGTTGAAGCGCCGGATGCGTTGAGGTTGGATGGGCTTTGGGCGGAAGCGCTGGCGCTGGAGAGCTCGGGGCTGCTGGATTGGGCTGAGGATGTGGTCCGCGCGGGTCGGGTGTTCGGTGTCGGAGATGACGGTTATCCCCGGCGTTGGATGGATAGGCTCGGCGCGTGCGCACCGCCCGCTCTTTGGCGGCGTGGAGAGGTGCCCGCCGGACCGTATTTAGCTGTTGTGGGGGCCAGGCAGATCTCGTCAAGGGAAAGGAGGTTTGCGGAGGGTTGCGCAGCGGAAGCAGTGCGGCTGGGCTATTGCGTGGTTTCCGGCCGTGCGGTTGGTGCAGATCGGGCAGCGGCGCGAGGCGCATTACGCGCGGGTGGTGGGCTGTTGGAGATCGTGCCGTATGGATTAGAGCGGGGTGTGTTTGAAAGAGGTGGCGCAGTGTTGTCGGCGTGCGCGCCGGATGAGGAATTTTCCACCGGAGCGGCGATGGAGCGCAACGCGCTGCTCTATGCGCTGGGGGACGCGGCGTTGATCGTCCGCGCGCAGTTTAAGACCGGTGGCACTTGGCACGGCGCCATCGACGCCCATCGGCGGCGGCTGACGCGCCTCATCGTGAGGGAGGACCCGAGCAACCCTGCGCATCGCGCGCTGGTCGCGCTCGGGGCGGTGCCGCTGTCGCGGCCGGAGGAGCTGGCGCTTGCGCTCAGGGCTGGGCCGATGCAGGGAGAACTCGTCGGGTAGGTGTTGGGGTATTGGGGAGAGAGCCACCAGCCACAAGCCAAGAGCCCACAGCCGACAGGCCGGTACAATTCCGCCTTCCGTGAAAGCCATCGCCAAGGTGCGTGCAGAACCTGGGGTCGAGATCGTCCAGGTAGACGAGCCGCAGATCAAACCCGGCCATGTCAAGCTCCGATTGGAAGCCGCGTCGGTCTGCGGCACAGACCTCCACATCTACGACTGGGATCCCTGGTCGGCCTCGCGGATCAAGCCGCCGCGCGTCATCGGCCACGAGTTCTGCGGGACCATCGTGGAAGTCGGCGACGGCGTCGAGAACCGGCACGTCGGACAGTTCGTTTCCAGCGAATCGCACATCGTATGCGGGCATTGCCGGCAGTGCCTCAGCGGTCAGGGCCACGTCTGCGTGAACACTCGTATTCTCGGCGTGGACGTCGATGGCGGATTCGCGGAGTTCGTGGTGATCCCCGCCGACAACGCTCGGCCCACGGACCGATGCATCCCCGCCCACATCGCGGCGTTCCAAGATGCGCTCGGCAACGCCGTGCACACGGTGAACGCAGGGCCGGTCAAAGATCGCGCGATCCTCATCACCGGGATGGGCCCAATCGGCCTTTTCGCGGTGAGCATTTGCAAGGCCATGGGTGCTTCGCAGGTCATCACGACCGAGATCAGCGACTTCCGCATGGACCTAGCGCACAAGGTCGGCGCGGACCACGTGCTGAACGCGCGAGACAAAGACATCGAAGCGCAGATCGAGAAGCTCTCGCCAGGCGGCGTGGATGCGACCCTCGAGATGTCGGGCCATCCGTCTCAATTAGCCCTAGCGATCAAGGCCACTCGTCCGGGTGGACGGATCAGCCTGCTCGGCATCTATCCGGAGTCCATTCAACCTGTAGACATCAACATGCTGATTTTTAAGGGATTGGACGTGCAGGGCATCGTAGGACGCAGGCTCTGGGAAACGTGGGACCAGATGTCCGAGCTGCTCAAAAGCGACCAGCTCAACCTGGAGCCGGTGATCACGCACAAGATGCACTACACCGAGTTTCAAAAGGCTATGGAGCTGATGAAGAGCGGCAAAGCGGGCAAAGTTGTGTTTACGTTTGAGCGGTAAGGACTCGGTGTTACGGTGTTACGGCGTTGCGGTATTGAGGATCGGACCGCGCAGCCACGTTGTGCGTCGTTGTGTCCGCTGTGGTGAAGTCCGATGGCAGGGCGCTTAAACGTGCAACGCCTGAACTCCATTCCGGCCCTAATACCGTAACACCGCAATACCGTAATACCGTCTCCAGCCCAGACGGTAGACTCACCGCTTCCATGAGAGTCGCCGTTCTGCCTTTTAGCGCCGCCGAAGGCGTGCCCCCAGCCCTGGGACGACAGTTCGCCACCTTCGTGAGCGACACGCTTCGAAACGCCACGGGCCAGGACGTCAACATCATCAACTTCATGGTGCCGGTCACCGACCAGCCGGATCGATCCACGTTCCTGAACCTCGGCGACGCGATGATGGAGAAGGAGCAGATGGCGCCGCTCTTCGAGCAGATCCAGCCTGATCTCGTGGTCGATGGAGTGATACGGCAGGAAGGCGACAAGTTCCACGTCACCCAGCGATTTACCAAGCGAGATTCCCCCGACCAAGCGAAGATCGAGGAGCGCGAGTTCGACCGATCGGGCGTGTTCCAAGCGCTCCACGGCATGCTCAAACGCGTCGGCGAGGAAGCCGGGCTCCAGCTTCCCGCGGAGTTGGCCGGCGATACGCTCGAGTTCGGGACCGACAACGCGGAGTCCTTCCTCAGATTCTTGGAAGGCATGGACGCGCTTTCCCTCATTCAGCGCACGAATGGCATGGTGCCGCAGGAATTCGATCCGGAGGTGCCGCTCAACACCCTTCTGGAATCCGTCCAACTCGACGACGGCTTCGAAGGGCCCTTCGTGGCGATCCTGGAGATCGCGAGAGCGTCTGCGCAGTACCGCATCGGCAAGTTCGCGATGCTGGAGGATGCGCTTAAGAAGCTCGCCGAAATCGAGCCGAACGATTATCGGCCGTGGTACGTGCTGGCCGAGATCCACATGGGCATCGGCGAAGCCGGAGAGGCCGCCGACTTTTACGAGAAGGCAATCCAGGTCGAGCCCAACGACCCGGCTCTTTACACGCGGCTGGGCATCGCTCAGATGAGCCAGGGCATGCCGGTCAATGCCGAGCGAACCTTCCGCAAGGCTTTGGAGCGCGAAGGACCTGATAAGCCGAGCACCGATTACCTCGCGTCGGTCCTCACGCAGACGGGTCGCGTGCACGAGATCCCCGCACTCTGGAAAGAGAGGATCGAGGCCAATCCACAAGACCCGGGTGCTCACGCCAAGTACGGCTACTCCCTGATGCAAGCGGGCCAGGAAGAGGAGGGCGAGAAGGCATTCGACCACGCGCTCGAGATCCTCGAAGACAAGTACGCGGTCAAGCGCTACTACGCCCCGCTGCTGGCTCAGAAGGAACAGCTTGATCGCGCGATGGACTTCTATGAAGACTGCCTCGACGTCACGCCAACAGACATCCCCCTCATGTGGGAGTACGCGCAGACGCTCGACAAGGCAGGACGGGAGTTCGAGATCCCACCCGTGCTGCGAAACATCCTCGCCGCGAACCCCGATCCAAATATGAAAGCGCAAGCCACCGGATGGCTGATCGAGCTGGAGCAGCCAAAGCGTGTGGAAATCGTGCAGCAGGCGAGCGCGAAGGCCGAAGCGGGAGATTTCGAAAGCGCGCTCAAAGACCTGAAGCCGCTCCGAAATTGGCTTTCCGACTACTGGAAGCTTTGGGCTGTGCTCGCGGGCGCGCACAACGCGGCGGGCCAATTCGTGGAAGCGGAAGAAGCCGCGGGCCGGCTAGTGAACATCATGCCCGGCTATGAGCCCGCGTACGGCGAGCTCATGCATGCGCTTTCCGGCCAGGCCAAGCACGACCAGGCCTATAACGCGATGAAGTGGGCGGCTATGAACATGCCGCAGTCGCTGCCGATCCATCTCAACTTCGGCCTCGCCGCCAAGCACGCGGGCCACGTGGACGAGGCGCGAGCCTTGGCCAAACAGATCCGCGAAGCGGTCGGCGCCAACGAGCAGGTCGAGGCGGTGTTGCGGGAGATGGAGAGCTGAGAAGGCCTGAGCACTAAGCGTTCAGCGTTAAGTTCGGTGTTACGGTGTTACACATCGCCACGGCGCCTTAACACTTAGCCCTTAACACTCAGCGCTTGTATGTCATCCGGATGGTCCGCATATCCCACCGGATGCGTCCGATGCCATTCCCAGGCATGCTCCACGATCGTCTGCAGATCGGGATATTGAGGCTTCCAACCCCAATCCTTTGAGATCTTCTCGCTGCTCGCGATGAGCTTGGCGGGATCGCCCGGGCGGCGCGGGCCATCTTCGCGCGGCACGGGCATTCCAATCACTTTCTCAACGGTGTCCAGAACCTCGCGGACCGTGAATCCGCGGCCATTGCCAAGGTTGTATTGGCCCGACTGGCCACCTTGACGCAAGTGGCGCACCGCGAGGAGGTGAGCGCGGGCGAGGTCGAGGATGTGCACGTAATCGCGGACGCATGTGCCGTCCGGCGTGTCGTAGTCTGTGCCGAAAACCTTCATGGGAGGACGGCGGCCCAACGCGGCGAGGATCGCAACAGGGATAAGATGTTCTTCCGGCTCGTGGTCCTCGCCGATCTGCCCGGTCGGGTCAGCTCCGGCCGCATTGAAGTAGCGCAGCGCGACGCTCTTCGTGCTGTAGCCGCGATCGAAGTCGGCCAGCATTTTCTCCACCGCGAGCTTAGTCTGGCCATACGGGCTAGATGGATTCTTGGGATGCTCCTCGTCGATCGGCACGTACTGCGGCTCGCCGAAGATCGCGGCGGTCGAGCTGAACACGAACCTCTCGATTCCCGCTTTGCGCATCGCGTCCAGCAGGTTCAGCACGCCTGCGGTGTTGTTGTGCCAGTACTTGCTTGGCTCGCGGACGCTCTCGCCGACGGAAATGTAGGCAGCGAAGTGCATGACCACGTCGATGCCCGGATGCTCGGCGAAGACCCGCAGTAGGTCATTGGGGTTTCTAAGGTCGCCTTGGACGGCTGCACTCCCCTGTAACGCGCTGCGGTGGCCCTGCTCGAAGTTGTCGAAGACCAAATGCTCTTCGCCTTCATCGCGAAGCAGCTTCAGCATGTGCGAGCCGATGTAGCCCGCTCCCCCCACGACAAGAATCATCGCGCTGTAAGACTACTTGGAAGCGGCTGTTGTTGCGATTAGATTTGAACGTTGTTTTCACGCGGAGACGCGGAGAACGACACTCACTTGATCAAAGTCCCGACTGCACAACGATCACACAGCGAACACAACTCCGCGTCTCCGCGTGAAAGACAAAACTCGCCAAGCGGGCTTGCATCAGGTGACAGCGAGCTCTTCGACGGCAAAGCTCTCGTAGCTCTTCTTCTCGATCACCTCGGCCATGCGGACGACGCCCTCGCGTAGTTCCGAGAAGGTCGTGTATAGCGGGGTCACTCCGAAGCGGATGCTGTCCGGCGCTCGGAAGTCGGGAATGACGTTCATCTGCTCAATCAATGCCCGATCAACGCGCAGCCCATCGGCGTGCCCGAACGAGACATGGGAACCTCTCACCTTCGGATCGCGAGGCGTGTTCAACGAGACACCGAGAGGCGCGAGAAGCGCATCGTAGAGCTGGATCAGGTATTCGGTTTGCTTGAGGGACTTGGCTCGTAAGCGATCCATGCCCGCCTCCAGGACGAGGTCGACTCCAGCGTCGACGGCGCTCATGGAGAGGATCGGCGGCGTCCCGGCAAAGAACCGTTGAAGTCCAGCCGCCGGTTCGTACTCCAACCGGAAATCGAACGGCTTGCGCTCGCCGAACCAGCCCCAGATTGGGCTCAGAAGCTTTTCTTGCAGATCTCGCCGCACGTAGAGGAACGCGGGTGATCCGGGGCCACCGTTCAAATACTTATAGGTGCAGCCGACGGCGAGGTCGGCGCCCGCCCCATCTAGATCCACCGGCACCGCGCCCACCGAATGGCTGAGGTCCCAGAGGGCAAGTGCTCCCGCCTGATGCGCGGCATCCGTAAGCCGCTTCAGGTCGTGCATGTAGCCGCTCTTAAAGGCCACGTGGGTGATCGAAGTGAGCGCGGTCTGCGGTCCGATGGCCTGCTCGAGGGCGTCCACGTCCGCATGCACGCCGTCTTGTGATTGCGCGACAGTTACAACGGCCCCAGTCAACCGCGCACAGCCTTGCATCACATAAAGATCGCTCGGGAAGTTGAGGTCGTCGGTCAGGATCTCGGTTCGGCCCTTCTGGTAATCCAGCGCAGCGGTGACGAGCTTAAAAAGGTTCACAGACGTCGAGTCGCAGCAGACGACCTCGTCCTCTTCCGCGCCGATGAGCCGCGCGATCTTTGCCCCGAGCCGATTCGGAAGCTGGAACCACTCGCCCCAGTTGCGAACGAGCTCGCCGCCCCATTCGACGGGCGCGACCTCGCAAAGGATCTCCTTCGCCCGTTTCGGCATGCGTCCAAGGGAGTTGCCGTCCAGATAGATCAGATCGGGGTCATCGATCACGAAGCGCTCGCGGAAACTCGCAAGCTCGTCGGTGCGATCGAGGTTCGCCGCATATTCGGGCGAGGTCAGGTCCATCCGACTATTGTGGAGGAACGTAAACGCTAAATCGTATATGGGCGGGAACCCTTGCCGTTTCC
>JAXDKF010000181.1:0-3623 GCA_034667265.1 Fimbriimonadaceae bacterium | reverse complement strand
CGGGGGCCCGTAACGCCGGGCATGAAGCGATCGCCGCGTCGGATGCCCAAGAGGTGAGGATCGCCCGCTTCTCGGCCGGCGTGAGCGACGGATGCGTCACCACGTCCTTTGGATGCTCAAAGACAGTCCGGGGTGCACCCGCCCCACCAAGGGGCATAAACCAGAACGGGGGAGCAGGTCAGGCAGATGATCGCTTGACAGCGCAACGCAGGAGCATATTCTCCATTAGACCGATCGGTCTAATCACTTTTAAAAGAAGGACAAGGAAACATGCGCGTTGCCAAGGGAGATGTGGACGTCAAGATGGCGATTCCCGGCGCCACCATTCGCCAGCGCAGGAATTTCGGCGATTCAACCGGTTACGGCAAACTCAGCGGCGAGTACTTCACGCTTGCCGCCGGCGTGGATACCACGCCTCTATTCCAAGGGCTGGAAGGAGACCTGTGTCAGTGTCCCCATTGGGGATTCGTGGTGCGGGGGGATATTACGACAACTGACGCAGCTGGCGCACGGGAAACGGTCACCGCCAATGACCTTTTCTACTGGCCGCCTGGGCATAATGTGAGGGTCAATGCGGATGCGGAAATCGTTATGTTCAGCCCTCAGCATGAGCACAGCCATGTCATAGACCACATGATTGAAAAGACAAAGGTGTAAGCGCGCGCGCATTCTGGCGGCCGAGTCCGAAGGAGCCAAAACTGCATGATCCAAAAGATCCGTCGCAAGACAGCGGCGCGAACGGCAAGTAAAGGTAACGAGGCCTCGGCGTCCAAGCTACGGATAGGCGGAGTGCCGCAGTCCGATGCAGAGAACGCGGCGATAATGCATGCGACCAAGCAACGTCTAATAGACGCGGGGCTGCGTATGCTGCTGGAGCGGGGCTATAACAGTTTAGGCCTCCAAACCCTGCTCACCGAGACCAGGATTCCAAAGGGGTCTTTTTACCATCACTTTAAGGATAAGGAAGACTTCGCACTGCAAGTCATCGATAGTTACATAACGGCGGTCCACGCCGGCCTTGATGAGTGTCTCAAAGACCACGAGCGACCTCCGCTAGAGCGGGTACGGCACTTCTTTGAATTGACACAGCAGAAGTATCAGGAGGATGGCTACCTCGGCTGCCTCATGGGCGGACTCGGACAAGAGCTGTCGGGCGTCAGCGAGGTGTTCCGCCAAAAGATCGAGTGGTGCTTCTCCACGATAGCCGAGCGGGTGGCGAACTGTCTGCAAGAGGCCCGGGAAAGAAACGAAGTCGCGCCTGGCTGTGACGTGCGCCAGATGGCAGATCTTTTGGTCGACTGCTGGGAGGGCGCGGCCCTGCGTAGTCGTCTACGGCGCAATCCGACGTCACTCGACGCAATGCTCGACTTCTATATCCGGTCGGTGCGCCTTGTAGCCTGAAGCCAACAACCGTCTTAGATCGCGAGCCACAGCGTGATGGATGCTCGATACCAAAGCTCTTGACCCCTCTACTCGCCGCTCTCTCGAAGGCGCGGCACAGCCGAACCTGACCGGTCCACAAATAGGGCTCATTGTATTAATAAAGCCGTTGTTGTTATGGCCTCTTGGGATGTCCGCATCGGCTCAAAACCCAAGTTGAGAAACGATCGATAGTGACAATTTTCGTACCAACGCCGACTTGAGCCCGGTTTGCGCACCAGAGCGGACGTCTGCCGATCGCGCTGAATGGTTTCACGTCCTAGTTGTAGGTCGAACCAGATGCCGAACTCCCACCTAATTAGCCTGTTGCCTTCTTGCCACTTACGAGGTGGGCCGGACAAGGAACTTTGCCCCTGACCGGCCGCGATGAGCTGCACCCGGTTCGGTTGACACCCGCTTAAGCTAATCCGGCCTGCCGCAGCGTTGGATAGTGACCTATCTCCTGACCACCGTCGTCGCGAACGACCCAGTCGTCGAAGGCCTCGTCCGGGATCAGGTGAATTGCGACGGCCGCCGTGCGCATTGCCAACTCGCTGGCATTTAAGACGAATTGACCACGAAGCAATTGTCCGATGCTCGCCCTGGCGTGCTCACAGCACCAGCTGTTAGAGCAATACCGGCCCGTCGTGCGGCTTCTCAGACAGAAGACTCGTAACTTTCCGATCCGACATTGACCGACTGTCAATTGTCCACGCGATTATGCTTTGTATGTTACCGCAATAGTGGATCACAGAGATTTCGTATGCGCTCAGAAGTTCGCGTTGCCGCGACCAGGAACGACGGGAGCGGTCGAGATCGGTTGTACGTGCCGCTTAATCGGTCACCAGTGCAAAACAGATGAACTGGAGCCAACCGGGATGTTGATGGCTCCTGACGCAGATTGCCCTCTCCACGGCGCTCGGGCGGTCGACGCAGTCAATTGACGAAACTCGCTAAGCAGCAGTTTCGCAACGTTATGAACTTGACGGCCGTCAACGACATCCTCGTGTCGCCGTGCACTCTACTCGGTCTGGACTTGGGTTTCACGGGCCGCGCGCCTTCGCGGCTGGAGCTAATGCCGACACGGAGAGGTGCCTGCGCCAGGAGCAGGAGACGCAGAGCAGCTAGTTCGCTCCTGGGCACGATTTCGACCGTCGGATCGCGCCCACTGCGTCGGCTGAAGACTGCTGGCAGTACGGAAGCGCCTTATGCCAGCTCCCGACCTGCCTCGAACTGCAGCGGGACGCGAGAAATATCCGGGAACGGAATCAAGGCAGCACGACCGGGCTGCGATAGTGCGTCGATGCGCATCATTGAAACCAAAGTGCTATTCGAGGGCTGGACGAAGTTTCTGGCGGTGACGCTGCAGGGACCTGAAGGCCGCTCACTGGAGCGCGCCGTATTGGATCACGGAACGTCCGTTTGCGTACTCCCCTACGATCCTGACAGGCGGCTTGCCCTCATGGTTTGTCAGACTCGTGTCCCACTGCTCTATCTCGGCTATCGCGAGCGCCTGATGGAAGCCATCGCCGGCCGCGTGGAAGACGAACAGCCGCTGGAGACCGTGCGTCGAGAGGCGATGGAAGAGGCCGGTCTTCGCGTCCGGGAGCCTGAACCCATCGCGACCTGCTGGACGTCGCCCGGCGTCTCGACCGAGCGTTTCCATCTCTACCTCGCGCCTTATTCATCGGTCGACCGTATTGGGAATGGCGGCGGCGACGGATCCGAAGACATCACCGTGCAGGAGATCGCTCTGTCCGAACTGGCACAGTTGGCGGATAGCCACCGGCTGACAGACACCAAGACCCTCCTGCTTGTGCAGACACTGCGGCTGCGGAGACCGGACTTGTTCAATCAGACACACAAGTGAAATACGTCGCGAATGACAACAACCGACTACGACTACATGCGATCAGGCGAAATTGTTGACGGAGCTCTTCCGAAAGCCTCGTTTGTGTTCGATCTTGATGGCACTTTGGTTGACAGCGTCTATCAACATGTCCTGGCGTGGCGTACGGCGCTTGAGAGCGAGGGGATCAACCTTTCCGCCTGGCGCATCCATCGCAAGATCGGCATGAGCGGCGGTCTCTTCACCAACATGCTCTTGCGCGAGACGGGCTGTCATATCGATTCCGCGCGAATTGAGCGGTTGCGCAGGCTGCATGCGACCGAGTTCAATCATTACGCAAGCGAAATTCAGCCTT
>JAXDKF010000180.1:0-9861 GCA_034667265.1 Fimbriimonadaceae bacterium | reverse complement strand
GAAGTGGGACGAGGTGAAGTTCTCGTGAGCGAAATCGTCTATGAAGACGTTCTCGCCGTCGTTCGCGCGAATCGAGGGAAAAAGCTCAAGACCATTGGCGGCCGTGCAGAATTCGAGGTCGTACTCGACGCCGACACAATTTACGTAATTCCCAGCACAGGCATTCGACGGCGACTGGCTGCTGGATTAACTCGGTCCATTGAACGCTACAACGAAACGCGTTCACTGGCAACCTCGGATTACCAGAGTTTCTCGAAGAACTCGAGCTACGCGCTTAGACTCCTTGCAATTGCATCGGGACGTCAGCTCTAGGCGAGGTCCTCCAGTTCAATCAGACTCGAAATCAACGTTGTGACAAGTTGTGTAGCGTCAGCGCTACAAACCCTGCAAATCCGGGTTCAAAGTCGTTCGTGGCCCAGTATCTCGACCAGGACGACGATGAGTTCCAGCCGGGCGGGCCGAGAGCCGCATCCCCGTGATACTTGCATTAGAATGGACGCATGCGCTATAGCCGCCTGCTTATCGTGTCCATCTTCTGCGCCGCGTCGGCTGCCCTCGCCTCCGATGACGGCGTGTTTGTGAACCCACACGTCCTCGAGCGCGCGGGCGTGCCCCAGACGGTGGTTTGGAACGCGAGGGGTAGTCAGGCGAACATAGTCGGAACCACGGGCGGCCTGGTCTCCGGCGCCGCGGCGTGTCGGCTGAACGTTAGCCTTTACGACACCAGTGAGCTGCTGGATCTGTTCGTCGCGGCGTCTCATGGGCAGCGTAAGGCGGCCAAATACGACATCGCGTACATCGGCAAGCCATCGGAGCAGTCCTCGTTATATAGCATCACCCTGGAGCCCATGGTGCTGAACCTGCCCGCATGCGACGCGGACTCTAAGGAGCCGCGTTGCGCCGAAGCGAGCTTCAGACACCGTGAATTGCCCGTCAAGGCGGGAATCTCGGGCACAACCAGCCGGGCGCGCATCGAGGCAAAGAAGCAGAAGCAGTGGCTGCCCGCCAATTTCAGGCTGCGTTGCGGCGACATCAACACCACGCGGGTTCAAACGGTCGAGAGCGTCGAGCTCCACCTGAAAGAGGTCACCGACACCGACGTCGTAATTGAAGAACCGACCTTCGCCTTTACCTTGCCCATGTCCGACGCCGGTCCTTTCCGGAAGCTGCTCGAAGAGGCTATGGCAGGCAAGCAGACCGCGATTCCCTTACGGCTCGAGTACCTGGACGAGAACGGCGTTCCGCTGTTTACCATCGATACGGAAGTCTTTGTGATGAGCGTAGGGCCGAAGGACATGTTCGCGCCCCCTTCGCCCGACGCGCTGGCTCGGGTGGAGGCGAAGAGCAAGTGGTACCCCATTGTGGTGAGACCCTCGCTTTAGGCAGTGAGCAGTGAGCAGTGAGCAGTGAGCAGTGAGCAGTGAGCAGTGACCAGTGAGCAGTGAGCGGTGACCGGTGAGTGGTAACCGCTGCTCGGGGAAGTGCGCTTGGTGGACGAGGAGCTGGTTACGCTTATTGAGGCGGTCCTCCGGAGGTTCACGGTCGTTGACTAGGAGACTTGTCCCAAAAAGAATCACCACTTAAGGGCCAAATCATCGCCCAGAGGGCGATGCTACTTCCGGTGGCGCCGCATGAGGCTTCCGCGCCTCGGCGCCGATGACGAATGCGGTCGCGACGAGCACGATTGCCGCGCCCACCAGGCTTCCCGGCGCGAACTTCTCGTGCCGCACGAGCGAGCCGAGGATGACTGCGATGATGGGAATGATCACGGCGACAAACGCCGCGCTGCTGACCTTCCACTGATTGATCAGCCACGCAAAGATCAGGAAGGCGATTGAGCCCACCACCGCTAAATAGACCACTGGTATCCATGGAGACAGCGCGGCTGGGAGCGGGTGCGGTTCGCGAGCGAGAAAGCTGATCGCGGCGCAGATCGGCACGGCGACCAAGGTCCCTGCGAAATTAGCTCCAATGGAGGATTGCTGTGGACCCTTCCTGAGGAGGATCACGCTGAACGTGCCGGTGATTACCGCTGCGATGATGGACAGGATGGCCAGAGGCGATTGCCCGAACGCGATCTCGCGCCAGAAGATGATGCCCACACCTCCGAGCGCCACCAACGCGGCACCTAGTCGACGGAGGTCGATCTTCTCCATGCCGAACGCCCTCTCCATCAGCATCGACCAAATCGGCGCAGTGCTGTACAGCACGGCGGCGAGCCCACTGGGCACGGAGGTCTCGCCCCAGTAGAGAAGGGGAAGGCTGACGGCGAAGTCGAAGATCCCGTAACCGATGGCGTACTTGAGCGCGCGGCCCTTCGGAAACGCGGTTCGAGTTACGAGTAGCACCGCGCCGAGCAGTACCATCGAGAGCGCCAGCCGCAAAGACAGCGCCCACATCGGAGGCCAAACTTCGTTGCCCAGCCCAATGAAGAGGAAAGTGCTTCCCCAAATCAGTGAGCAGGAGAGGAAGGCGAAATACGGAGCAGGAGAAGGACGGGGCATCGGCACATATTCAGGATGCAAGGTGCATCGTTAGGGACGAGGCTGATTGGCCCAGAGACGCATAAGATGGTAGAAATTTCTCTACCATCTTGGGCTTCTTCGGGGAGCGCTAGGGAGGGGTTGTCCCGCCAGCCGGCGGTGTTGCGGGAGGTGTCGCCGCAGGCGCCGGCGTCTCCTCCTTCGGCGCCCTGGGCACCATCGTATCTGCGCAAGCCAGGTTGTAGGCCACGACCGCGTGGCACACGGCGGACTGGACGAGGTACTCAGGAATCGCATACTCGATGCTGTCGTGCTGCGTGTGGTGCACGAAGTTGTAGTCGGATCGACCGGTCTCCAACGTGAAGAACCCGGGCACGCCGGCCTGATTGAAGGGAGCATGATCGCTGCCGCCGCCCTTCGGCATTCTGTCCCGCACTTCGAACTTCATCGGCATTTCAGGGAATGCTGCAGCAACGGGTGCGAACGCGGCCTCGAAGAGATCTTTCTGGGTTGCAATGCCCACGTAACCGCCCTGATAGTTCGTGCCGCCATCGTCAACCAAGACTGCGGAGATCTTGGGCAGCTCAGCCTCGTGTTGCTTCACGTATTCGCGTGAGCCAAAGAGGCCCTGTTCCTCTCCCGTCCAGAGAATGAACCGGATCGTGCGCTTGGGCTTGGCGCCGACTTTCATAAGGATTCTCGCGGCCTCCAAGGCGGTGCTCGTGCCAGTACCGTTGTCGAGCGCACCCTGCGATCCTGGGCCGTCCCAGCTATCAAGGTGCCCGCTCACGATGACGACCTCATCCGGCTTCTCGGTCCCGGGGATCTCTGCCACCACGTTGTATTGCGGCCGCGGGCCCCGCACCCACTTGTTCTCAAGATCGAATTCCAGCGTCACCGGACCCTTGGCGATGTTGCGCGTGATGCGGTCGATATCCGATTTGCGCACGATAACCCGCACGTCGGTGGGGTGCTTTTCGTAGGTCTTCTCCATGTGCCGGCCGGAGGTGATGACCAGCTCGTTTCGGCTGCCGTAAATGCGTCCCGCCATGCCGGAGGCGAGAATGGCTTTCTCAAGCTCTGTGGGCTCCGGATTCTCGCCGCGTCTTGGGGTTGCAGACCCGGTCGGCACGACTAGCCAAGCACCCTTCAGGCTGCCTTTCACCTTCTGGAATTCCTCCATTGTGGTAGGCGCCAGAACGGCAGATGCGCGGACCAGGCCCCTCGTGCCCTGGGTCCAGCTTGGTGTGGTGAATTCGAATTCGGACTCGAAAGGTTCGATCATGCGGCCAATTTGTCTCTTGCCGCGGTCGAAGCCCACCGGATACTCGCCCCATTTTTCGAGGTGCACGTTCTGGCACCCATAAGACTTGAACTGGTCCATGCACCACTTCTCTGCGCGGTCCAGATAGGTCGAGCTGGTGAGCCGCGGGCCTATCTTGGTGAGTCCCTTCAGGGTCTTCATGACGTGGCTGTTGTTCTTGCCTTCGTCGATGGCCCTCTGCACGACGACGGGATCGCCGTTGCCGACCGCGCAGGCTGCCACCGATAGAGCTAGGAAAAAGAAAGTAGAGCGCTGGATGGAGTTCATAACGGTTCGCTTGAAACGTCCCGAAATGTACCTTGCAGCCAGTCTATGCTCGTCAGGCCGCTAAAAAGCGATTGAATGACGCTGGTGAATCCAGCCCTTGAGCGCCCAATGAGAGCTTAGGCCTGAACGCGGTGGAAGCGCTCGGATTGTTCTCGGCTGGTGAAGAGCAGGAATCGATCCCGCTCCTCCAGACTGATCCAGCCAAGACTTCGGCCGTCGATGACAAGCTTGTACGCTTCCAGGCGATACCTGCCATGACGGGTCGCCCCGGCCAGATCGGCCGACACTTTGTGACTCGGTCCGAACGTGATGGAACTGCCCTTATCGCTGATCCACGTTCCTGCCAGTGCTGCGGGCAGGATCCGTTCGGACCTGTCATTCTCGACAGCCATGCGTGCGGCCTGGACTTGGGCTTCCGTTGGAAATGGCTGTTGGCAGCCTCCTATGGCAACGCAGCAGAAGAGAACGAGATATCCGGCTCGCATGGTATGGTTCTCGGCTCTACCATTCAATCCTGTACTGGCAAGAGTGTTGGAACTGCCGCTTCCTTGCGCATGCGTTGAGCAGAAGTTCTTTCGGCGGGGCATTTGAACCGACAGAACCTATACCAACGTGGTGGTCACCGAAACACGGTGGCCCTGTGCATGCCAAAATAGGATGTGATCCAGAGAAGCGGCGACTGGTGGTATCGGAGTGCTCCGGTGGAGCACGGCACCGAGGAATTCGATCTGCAGTTCTGGCAATCTCAGGGTCCACAGGCGATTTTTGCCGCCGCTTGGGAACTGCTTCAGATAGGCTCCATCCTCAAGGGTGAAGACCCGCGCGAACTCCGGCTTGACAAGTCCGCGCACAGTGTTCAGCCGATGCGCGATTAAAACCTATTGCCGCGGCGAAACAGGTGTATGTGAACCTCGACGATCTCCTCGAAGCTTGGCGAGTGAACAATGTGATCACGCTGGAGCTGCTGGACCTGTGTCCGGACGAGACCTTCGAGCTCAAGCCCGGGAAAGGGAAGACCATCCGGTCCAACTTCGTTCACATCGTTTGGCTTCGCGCTCAGGCGATTCTCGAAAAGTTCTCCAAGGCCGACGTCCCCAAACTCGACTGGAAGACCGCAACCCGCGAGGAGATCACGGACGCGCTGAACCAAACTCATCAGCAGATGGGCGATGTCTTCAGAAAGCGAATCGAGAAGCCGGTCAAGATGGGCGTGCTGACCTTCTTCTCTTACCTGATCGCGCACGAGGCGCACCATCGCTCGCAGATCGAGATCGCCCTGCGGCTGAACGGCGCTGAGCCAAAGGAAGAGCTGGCCTTCTACAATCTTTGGCAGTTTGAGAAGAAGTAGGACGAAGAGGGAAGAGCCACGAGCCACGAGCCACGAGCCACTATAGGATCGACTGGACACCTCAGCTGCGACTGCTAGTGCCTGCGGGATCTATGATCTTGAGAGAAATTTCAACCACCTGCCTTAACAAAGAAAACAGAGGAGAATCAATTGCCTAAATTCGTTATCGAAAGAGACATTCCAGGCGCGGGAAAGCTTAGCGCCAGCGACCTTCAGGGCATCTCGCAGAAGTCCTGCGGCGTGCTCGACAACATGGGTCCCAAGATCCAGTGGATACACAGCTACGTCGCCGACGATAAGATCTTCTGCGTCTATCACGCGGAGAACGAGGAGATGGTTCGGGAGCACGCGAGGCAAGGCGGCTTTCCTGCGAATAACGTCTACAAGGTGAACCGCGTCATCGACCCGGCGACGGCGGAAGGACCTGAGACTTGGGGCGGCAAGAAGTAACCCTCTACAATGGGATAGATGCATTGGAAAGAGGTTGGTCAGGGGCGAGCGGATCGGATGCGCATTGCCGTGATTGGCGAGGCGGCCGATTCGCTGCTCATGACGCAGGCATTTAACGCCGCCTTCCGAAGCATGGAGCTTGACGCCGAGGCGATATCGTTGGACTGCGAGCGGGACGAGTTCATGGACTGCGTCCCGCATTTGCACGCGGCGGGATTCAAGGGCATCAGCGTGGGCAACCCCCATAAGCCGGTAGCAGCCAAGCTTGCGTTCCAGTTCTATGTGGTGAAATATGCGCTTGGCGTAGCCAATGCCCTTGCCCTCGGCGACAATGTCTTCGCCCAGAACACCGAGGTGCCCGCGTTCTGCCGGTTGATCGCGGAGATCCCGCCCGGAACCGCGCTCGTGATGGGTTCGGGTCGCGCCGCGCGCTCCGCCGTCATGGGGCTCTTCGAGTCCGGCTGGCAAGTCAAGCTTTGGAATCGAAATCTCATGCGATCCAAGCCACTGGTCAGCCTATTCACGCGATACGGGAAAGTTGACACGATCCCGCAGGCCGACCCCAGCGGTTGCAGCCTAGTCGTCAACGCGACCACTCTTGGCAAGCGGGCTGGAGAGCAGCCGCCACTGCTTTGGAAGCATGCGCGTCCGCACACTACGCTCGTCGATTACGTGTATCGAGGCGTGGCCACGGAGTTCCTAAGATCGGGCCTGCGGCATGGCTTCAAGACGATCGACGGGCGCGAGCTGCTGGTCGAGCAGGCCGCCTTCGCCATCGAGTGGTGGATCCAGAAGGCCGCTCCACGCGACCCGATGTTGTATGCGGTCGGCTTCAAGAAGCCGACGTTTACTGCGTTGTGAGGCTTGAGGCTTGAGGCTTGAACCCTTAGCCCTTCGGCCCGGTGGTCTGCTTGCCGTCGATCGTGACCGTGTTCTGCTGGACTATCGTCTTCTGCAGCTTGTAGCCTTTGGGCGTCTTCACCCAAGTGTCCTTTGCCGTCGCCACGAGCTTGAGAGTGTGATCCTTGCGGCCATCGCTAAACACGCCGTTGAACGTGCCGCCCACGATCACGATGGCCCGCTTGCCGTCCAGGGCGATCTTCTTGACCGAGCGATCCCAGCTCGCCTTCTTCATGATCTGCATCTGCTGCTTGAAGGTGTCCACGACCTACGTTTTGTTGGAGGTTGCTCCACTCTCTTGCGTGATCGTGTAGTCATCGGTTAGAAAATCGCTGATCATTGCGATCTTCTTGTCTTGAAAAGCCTTGGAGACGCTCTTGTAATTGGCGTTGAGCTGCTTCTTTACCTCTTTCTCCGAATCGGCGAAGGCGAAGGCGAAGGTCAGAGATGTGATGGCGAGTAATGCGGCAAGCGTTGTGGTCATGTCTCAAGGACGCACGGGCGTTGCAAGAGGTGACAGCGCCATCGTATCCGATCTAAGGCGCCAAGAAAAAGAGATTGGCGCATTCGTGGGCGGAGATAAGCCTTATAATCCATATTAATCCCATGGTTTTTAAGCGGCCCGCAACTTACGCAATCCTTGCTGCCATCGCATTCGTGTTGTTCATGTTTGGCCTGCGACTTCAGACGTTGCAATTCGGTCAAGTATTTCCCGAGCACGCGAAGGAGGACTTGGCGGAAATATCCGGGCTCAAGCACCAAGTCTCACAGCTAGAAGAGCGAAGGAAGCAACAGGACATTGCCTTGCAGAAGGCGGCCGAACTTGAAGCGGAGAGCACCAGACTGAGGGCTGAGCTCGCTTCTCTCAAAAATCGAGGGCCGGAAATACAATATGTCGAAGTCGTAGTGCCGCGCATGTCCGAATTGACCTTGCCAACCAAGGACAGCAAGGCTACTCCCGTCAAAGATACAGCGTCGAACGTCGTACATCGTGGAGATTCGCAGGCGATCGTCAGGGCGGTGTTCGGTAAGCCAACCAGCGTTAGCAATTTTGGCTCGGAGGAAGTCTGGTACTTCGGTGAATATTCGAAGTCGGTGAGATTTGATTCCGGTGGGCGAGTCAAGGATTGGAGCGAGATGCCGGTCGAACCCTAATGAGATCGTGTTCGAGTAAGGATGTTTTGATCGCGATGCTGCGATGATTTTCCATCAGTGTGTTCGGACTGCATTCGTGGAGTCCAGATACTCTGAACCCTTGCAGACCCTTGCTTGAGCCGAGGTAATTGCTTGTGCTGAACCTCGCATCCTTAGTTCGCCTCAAAGACTTGTTTCCAGATGACTAAGTGCTTAATGCCGTCGAATCCGAGAACGTCGATATACTTGTCCTTGCTTGACGTGAGCTCTTGTAATTGAATCTCCTTTGGCTGCCGTGATACAAAGTCATGCTCCATCTGCTTTCTCTGCAAATAGTGACGCAAACACCGGAGCTTCGTTTCTGGCGTGGGGTATTCCATTCGCGCGATTCCTTGACCCCGCTTTACTTCTTTGACTTTTCCTTCGCCGAAGAGAATGAAGTTTTCAGCCGAGTCTTTGAGGACCTTGCGGCACTCCTCGCAGTCGCACACATTTTGGAAGAAGGAGGATGCAGAGTCCAACCAGCCCTTCGCTTTGAACATAGCCTGCGCGTCGCGGTACCGGACTCTGCTATGTAACTCGGGCACATAATAGCGGGCGATGGGAATTCCGCCCCCAATCGGAACAACAGACCTGGCCTCTCCAAACTCGGGGGCATGCGTAACACCGTTCAAGGCGTTGTTGCCAAGTTCTCCTGCAGCTAGGACAGAAAAGTATCCACCATGCAAATTCAGTATGTATCGCGAACCATTGATTCGTAATGACCGGCAAAGTTCGAGAAGAGCGCAGAGCTCAGAAGCCGAGGCTTCCTGTTCTTGCAGGCCATCCACCCACACCACGTAACCGTCGAGTGAAGCGGATAACAGGGCAGTTGTCAATTGCTTGCGTAACTTCTCGGATTGTAGGAGACCCTTGCCAATGACGACTCCTCCGTATACGGGGATGCCGTCTGCCATCGGCAGCGCATACTCCACTGCCTGTAACATGATGGGCAGCCAGTACTGGAGATTCACTTCATGAAGATAAAAATATGGCGAGACCAGGGCACGCGGCCGCAACTCCTTATCCGTAGCCTCTAAATAGCGCATCGCATCAGTCGATGCCATGGCGAGGGACAATCTGTTCTTTTGGAATGTAATGACCCTTTCCACGGACTCGCGGTGTAGAGCCTGATCGCGAAAGTCATCTGGCGTCAAAGGACGGCGCCCCAATGCACTCTTATATGGCTCCCCATAATTTTGTGCTAGCGTGGAGAGCGCTTTCTTGGGATTGCCCTCGGCGTCACAAACGAACATCGGCTCGTGTTGCCACGCATGCGTCATCGGGTCAATGATATAGGCTAGTCCAGAGGTCTTTTCGACTAGAAATGCAGCCAGACCATCCGGAGCGTGAGCGGCCATATTGGCGTTGATCACGGCACCAGCATAGGATGCGACCGACGGGTAGATAAAATGTCTTTGCTCAGCGAACGTGCCGAACATCATCCAGTGATCAATTAACTGCATTGCTGATTTCGTGGAAGCGACTCAAAAACACCTTTCGTTGAGGTTGCCAAATGGTTTCCGACCGCTTTGGACGTATGGGCATTCTGAAAGACCCAGCCTGATGATCAAAGAGAACAATGCCCACGCCGTTCTCGCGAGCAGCATGAGCTAACTCGTCTGGCAGCGCTTTCTTCGCTAGCACAATTACTACATAGTCAGCCACGCTCTTGTGAGGAATACATTGTTCGAGCGCGCGCCGCCAGTTGTGGAGCTTGACCTCGACGGCGATAACCCTTTCCGAGTCGATCGCGACCACGTCGACACTTTGCCCCATGCTCGGAATCTCTGACTTGCACGTTAGGCCATATGTAGAGAGAAACTCCATGAGAACGGTAACGAGCGTCCATTCTGTTAGCTTTTCAGGTCGTTTGCTCATAGGCCCTCAACTTGTTACCGGCCGTACGCATCCTC
>JAXDKF010000179.1:0-10920 GCA_034667265.1 Fimbriimonadaceae bacterium | reverse complement strand
GCGCTACGAAGATCGCGCCCTTCATGGCCTATTGTCCCTCGGTCCTGGAGCTTTAGGCTTCGGCTGCCATAATAAGGGCTCGAAAACCAGATCCCATTGTCGGGGAGGTCAAGCTATGGCAGAAAGATACGAAGACTCATACCTATATAAGTTGCGGCACTCGGCCGCGCACCTTATGGCCCAGGCTCTCACGGAGCTTTATCCGGGCACCAAGCTCTCCATCGGTCCGCCCATCGAGAATGGCTTCTATTACGACGTCGACCCTCCTCAGACGCTGAGAGAGGAAGATCTCGAGAAGATCGAGAAGAAGATGAAGGAGCTGTCCAAGCTCGATCAACGGATCCAAAAGCTGGAGGCCAAAGATCGTGAGGACGCCAAACGAATCATCCTCGAGGACACGACCCTCGGCCAGGGCCCCGAGAACGCCGAGTACAAGCTCCAGCTCCTGGACGCGATCCCTAAGGGCGAGCCCATCTCGTTTTTCGATCAGCAGCGCACCGACCGCGAAGGCACGAAGCACCGCTTTATCGACCTGTGCCGCGGCCCCCACGTAGAGACCACCAAAGAGATCAAGCATTTCAAGCTGATGTCCCTCGCCGGTGCGTACTGGCGTGGAGACGTCAAGAACAAGCAGCTCACGCGCATCTACGGCACAGCCTTTCCTTCACAGGAAGAGCTGGACCAATACCTGCATAACCTGGAAGAGGCGAAGAGGCGCGACCATCGCGTCTTGGGCAAGGAGCTGCACCTGTATATGTTCTCGCCGCGCGTGGGGACCGGCCTCACGTTGTGGCTGCCCAAGGGCGCCGTGCTGCGCGACACTCTCACGGATTACATGAAGTCCGAGCAGGTCAGGCGGGGGTACGACCCCGTCGTGACGCCGCACATCGCAAGCATCAAGCTCTACGAGAAGTCCGGCCACATCTTGACCTTCCGCGAGAAGATGTTTCCGTTCATGGACGACGAGGACAAGGAGACTTTCATCCTCAAGCCGATGAACTGTCCGTTCCACATCGAGATCTACCAGTCGCAAATGCGGTCGTATCGCGATCTGCCGATCCGCTATGCGGAGTTCGGGACGGTGTATCGGTACGAGCAAAGCGGCGAGGTGGCGGGAATTCTGCGCGCCCGTGGGTTTACGCAGGACGATGCGCACCTGTTCGTCCGTCCGGACCAGCTTCTGGAGGAGTTCATTGGCGTGGTGGACCTCATGCAAGCGGTGCTGAAGAAGCTGGGCCTGACCGACTTCCGCCTACGGCTCGGCACGAAAGACCCGAAGAGCGACAAATACGTGGGCCACGACGACAACTGGACGGCGGCAACCGAGGCCATCGAGCGGGCCTGCCAGAAGATGGGCATGGACTATGAGATCTCGCCTGGCGATGCCGCGTTCTACGGCCCGAAGCTCGACGTGATCATCAAAGACGCGCTTGGCCGTGATTGGCAGATGGGCACGGTTCAGGTGGACTACAACCTGCCCGAGCGTTTCGATCTGGAATACATCGCAGAAGATGGGAAGCCGCATCGGCCGGTGATGATCCACCGCGCGCCGTTCGGTTCTTTGGAGCGCATGATCGGGCTTCTGACCGAGCAGTACGCTGGCGCCTTTCCGCTGTGGATGTCTCCGGTGCAGGTCGCAATTCTGCCGATCGCAGATCGCCACGTGGATGCGGCCAATGCGCTTGCCACCCGATTGCGCGGCTATGACTCGGACGGCGGCGTGAAGCTGCGGGTGCAGGTGGACGATCGGCGCGAGACCCTGGGCAAGAAGATCCGGGAGAACCAGCTCCAGAAGGTCCCGTATATGTTAGTGCTGGGGGACCGAGACTTAGAAGCGGGCACGGCGGGCGTTAGGAGCAGGGAAGAAGGCGACCTAGGCGCCATGCCTGTCGAGCAGTTTGTGGAGAGGGTCGCGGGCGAGCTGCGGGCCGGCTGAGAGCGTAAGGGCGACGTCGGTCCCACTGACGTCGCCTTCACTCAAACGGCAAATCCATGGGCGGCTTCGGGTGGTTCGCGGCGCCCTTTTTCAGAGTCGGAACTGGCGAGGTTTCGTTCTTGCACGTCCATGCGGCGGCAACGGAAAGAACCAGCGATCCCAATAGGGGAATGAGCACGATAGGATTGAAGCCCGAGGACTTTCCCGCCAGCGATGACACAAGGTCCTGTACCTGCTTCGGCACGAGATAAAGCCACCAAAGGAAACCTACCCAGGCGCCCATGTAGGCTAGGCCCGTCGTGTACCTCCCGAGCAAGATGTGGCCAGCCCCTGGAACGAGAAGGGAAGCAATCACGGTCATCCACCCGCTTGCAGCTCCGGGGGCGAGCGGCGCATCGCTGAATTTCATCGCCATCGCTTCTTCTAGAGTGACCACGTTCTTCGCCTGGCCGATGGCAATGGCATATTTACGCTCCAAGCCTGGATATCCCGGCTCCAGCCGATACGCCTTCGCATAGATCTCGGCAGCGGGTTTGGCCTGCCCCCGCTCCATGCAATCGTCGCCGAGCGCTTCGAGGACCGTAACTGCGCCAGGCGCGACTTCCGCCGCTTGGCGCAATAGGTCGCTCGCTGCCTGCTTCTGGCCCCGCATTTTCGCAACCCGGGCATTTTTCACAAGGCGGTCCGCTTCCGAGATTTGCGACAGGGTGGGCTTTGGCGGCAGCTCCCCCACCTCGATCATGAGCTCTGTGCCTCCGACGAGATTCAATGCGTTTTGGAGTTTCTCGCGGATCTGCTTGAGCTGCGCGAGGTCCATCGGGTTGACATCGGGACCTGCCCGCTCTACCACGCGAGCCAGTTCCAACAACTCCACCTGAAGCTCTTTGATCTGGGCTTCCAACGCGGCGCGGGTGGGCGCTCTTGGTGGAGGCGGCTGAGCCTGCAGCTCTCGGGCCAGCAGTTGGGTATCAACTGCCGTTCTAGGCTGTTCGATGGGCGACGGCGTTGGCGGGGCAGATGACTCTTGCACCGCATCTCGCTGTCCATCAAGGGCCTGCTCCGCCGCGTTCTGCTCGGACCTGAGTTTCTCGAGCGCGGCTTCCAGGTCCGCGCGAACAACGGGGTCGAAGGTCGCGGCGAGCTGCCCGTTAAGTTCTGAAATCTGCTGCCGCCGTTCCTGGATTACCTTTTCGAGAACTTCCTTGAGAGGGTCGGCCGCCATTGTTCGCTCGTATTGTGGACGCTTTCTCCCGCCCGGTTTGATTCTTGCGCTCTCGACGAAGGTGACCAGAGAATGCGAACGAGCTTGGTCCGTCAAAAGAGGAGGCGCGGGATTCGTGACGCAGGAGTCGCGAACCGTCAGGCGTGGAAGTCGGAAACCAATAAAAAACGCGGGAAGGTTGAAAGGAGAGCAAAGCACCTTCCCGCGAGGCTTCCACCATGGCCTCGTTCTTCATTAGACGCTTGGCGCGCTGTGGCGAGAACGTTGGCCCTTTGGCTTAACGAAATCATAACGGGCCAGCAAAATTACGCGCAACGAGGGATGTTGCGGATTGCGAAGCAAGTTCATCAACTTAGCTTCAATAACAAAATTCCGCGGGCGGCGAAACGGCAGAAATATTTCGGGCACGGACCCTTGAGGTTTTGCGTTGATGTTGTGCGTCGGAGACGTCACAGCGGCCGAACGGCCGCCGAAGGGTGGCGTAGGTATACTCCGAAGTCCCGTGTGGCTGGAGGTATGACCGCTTGGCTGCGGCAATCGAAACTAAAAAACTTACAAAGACCTACAAATCTCGCGCACTAGGAAAGATCAACGTTGTAAACGAGCTCGATCTACACGTTGAAGAAGGCGAGATATTTGGGTTTTTGGGCCCCAACGGAGCGGGCAAAACCACGACCATCAAGATGCTTCTCGGCATCATCTATCCCACGTTCGGCGAGGGGTATGTGCTCGGCCGGGAAATCGGGGATATGGAAGTCCACCGAAAGATCAGCTACCTGCCTGAGCGGCCGTATTATTACGAGCACTTGACCGGCTATGAGCTGCTCCGGTTCTATGACTCGCTCTTTGGCAACCACGACGCGGAGAAGTGTCAAGAGCTTTTGCGGCGGGTGAATCTTGCCGGAGACGCGAGCAAGACGATCAACCAGTACTCGAAAGGTATGCAACAGCGGATCGGTCTCGCGCAAAGCTTGCTAAACGACCCGAGACTGCTCTTCTTGGATGAGCCGACCGGGGGTTTGGATCCGATCGCGCACCGCGAGATCCGAGACCTCATCCTCAGCTTCCGAGATGAGGGCCGAACCGTATTCATCTCGAGCCACGAGCTAAGCGAAGTCGAGCTGATCTGCGACCGCGTGGCGATCATCCATAAGGGAGAGATCGCCCGCCAAGGAAAACTTACAGAGCTTCTGAAGGGCGGAAGAATCGAGATCACGATCTCTGGCGTTCCCGACACCCTCGCCAAGCAACTGGCGACCGGCGGCGTGCTCCACCAAGTAGCAGACGGCTACTTGCTCGACATGCCGGAAGACGAGGATGTCAATGCCGTGGTCGACGCCGTACGCAATGCAAGCGGCAAGATCGTGAGCATGGTGCCACGCAAGAAGAGACTGGAAGATCTCTTCGTGGAAACAGTCCGGGCGGCCAAGCCTTCTGAGGCCAAGATCACCCAGGAGGTCGCAGTCTAATGACCGCCATCTGGGCCATCGCCTCTTCCACCTTGGGCGAAGCTATTCGCCGCAAGGTCCTCCTCGTCATCCTTCTTATCGCGCTTCTGCTGCTCAGCATCATCCCCGCGCTGAGCGTGCTTTCGGCCAGGTCCGAAATGAGCGCGATGATCAGCACGATTTACTTCGTCATTCGCTTCACGAGTGCCCTTATCGCGATCATCCTGACGATCTACATGATCCCGAACGAGATCGAGCGCAGGACCATCTATACGATCCTATGTAAGCCGGTCCAGCGCTGGCAGTTCCTACTCGGGAAGTACCTGGGCGCGATCCTCGCGCTAGCCCTGATGATGGGCATCATGACCGCCCTGGCGCTGATCATGTTCTATTGGCGACGCCCGGACGTGGTGAAGTTGGCGGAGGTCGCCAAGCAGCCGGTCCTCTACTTTGTGGAGATGTCGTTGCTGACCGCGGTCGCGATCTTCTTCTCGACCTTCGTGGCGCCACTCGTCAACTTTTTCATCACGACGGGCCTTTGGCTTGTAGGTACGGTCCTGAACCCGCTCTACGACTCCTTCGCCAGCAATCCCCAGACGGGTCCAATCATGAAGGTTATGGCGAAGATCATCACGAGCATCCTGCCGAACTTCGCGAACTACGACGTCAAGAACCCGATCCTTCACCCCGGTGTCGTGATCCAGAACGAAGCCAGCTACTACCTGACGACGGTGGGCTACGGATTCATGTACATCGCGATCCTGCTGTTGGCCGGGATCGTCATCTTCGACCGCAGGGAAGTTTGACGAATGGCTAAGTCAAAGAACCTCCTGTTGGGCATCGCGGCCGTTTTGCTAGTGGGCCAAGCCTTCATCAACGTGGACTACTTGCATCCCCGGTGGAGCAAGGAGTACTCGATGGGCAAACAGGGCGGCTTGGCTAGCGGCCTCGGCGCGGACCAGGCGTTCCTCGAGCTCTTGGGGTTCCGCGAGTTCCTTGCCGGCATGCTTTGGGTGCGAGGCGATACGTTCTTCGAGAACGGCAACTACGACGCGGTGCTGCCAATCATCCGCCTGGTGACCATGCTAGACCCCAAAAACGTCGATGTTTTTGGAACGGGCATGTGGCACATCGGATACAACTTCACGGACGAGGATCAGCGTTCAGACCGCCGGTACCTGCCGACAGCGCTGGCGCTGGGCAAGGAAGGCGCGCAGCAGAACAAGGAAACTTATGAGCTCTACTACGAAGAGGCCTGGCTCTGGTACCACAAGATCGACGACGACTACCCACAGGCCGTCCGATGGCTGAAGGATGCTACGTCGAAGCCCGACATTCCGCCGGCCCGAAGGAATCTGCTACGCAATGCCTATGAGCGAAATGGCCAGCCCGATGAAGCTCTGAAGTACATGTACGAGCTGCAGGCTAAGGCCAAAGCCGACTATGACCTGGATCCGAGCAGGCAGACGCAAGCCGACTACGGGACGCTCACCAGTAATATCGACACCACGGTGGTGCGCTTGGTCCAACGCGGAAACATGGCTAAGGCGAACGGCGGATACGACCAAGGCGATTACGACACCAAGCCACCCTTCAATGTGGGATTCAGCGCGAAAGTGACCGTGCTGGAGCCGAAGGTGCTACTCGTGGAAGGTACATGGAACGTACTGCCGGTTGGCACGCGGGTTCGAGTCGTGCTGCGCGACAAAGACATGAAGGATGCCATCCCAGGGGGAGCCGATTGGGACAAGATGGCGACCAGCGTTCAGCTCGATCCACCTCGGGACCTCACGTTCATGCAGGACCAGCTCTTCGTGCGCAACATGCACTTCAGCCGCCGAATCGACATGAGCAAGGATCCGACGATGTATCCGTTCGCCAAGGACAACTACATCATCGAGTTCTACTACAATCCTCGAAGCGCTCCGCCCCACATGCAGGACAAGTTCGGCTGGAACGGCGAGGGCATGACGGATACCAACTTCCTGCGGACCGACGTTCGACCGGGAGGACAGCGCATCATGTACACCTCGCTCGATATCAGCAGGGATCAAATCCTGCAGCGTGGTAAGTGGAGCAATTTGACCACCGTCCTCAAGACCAAGAACTACAAGGAGACCGGCGGAGCGAGCGGCGCGGACGACGACGTGATCATGGTGCCTTCTCTCCGCTCGACCACGTCCCCGAGCGCCGCAACGACCGTGCCGCCTGGCGGCGCAACAAACAGCAAGGGCTGAGACGTCCCAAGGGACCCGGCGAGGTGCTAAAATGAAGCAGCTCGCCGGGAACTGCGCGGCAGTAGGCCGGTGAACTCCGCCAGGACCGGAAGGTAGCAACGGTAAGTCGGTTCTCTGTGCGACGCATACTTCCCGGCAACTTTGGACTCTCGGCCCTTGCCCCACCTCTCGCTCTACCGCAAATACCGTAGCCAAACCTTTGGCGATCTGATCGGCCAGGACCACGTGGTCCGCACCCTTCAGAACTCCATCGCGTCGGGGCGGATCGCGCATGCCTACCTCTTCACAGGGCCGCGCGGCACCGGCAAGACTTCCAGTGCTCGCCTGTTCGCCAAGGCTCTGGTATGTGAAAAGGGACCGCTTGCCGAGCCGTGCAACGAGTGCGATCTTTGCGTTGCCGTCACGATAGGCAACTGCATGGACGTGTACGAGATGGACGCGGCCAGCGAATCGGGTGTCGATCAAGTCCGCGAGGCGATCGTAGACGTGGCGGAATACAAGCCCACGACGGCCCGCTACAAGATCTTTATCATCGATGAGGTCCACGATCTCTCGGGCAAGGCATTCGACGCTTTGCTGAAAACCATCGAGGAGCCTCCATCCCACGTCGTCTTCATTCTCGCCACCACTGAATACAACAAGGTGCCGCCCACGATCCGCTCGCGGTGCCAGAAGTTCGAATTTCACCGCGGGACGCTTTCGGATCTGACAAAGCGGCTGGAGTACGTTGTCGCGGAGGAGCATGCGGAGGCGGAGCCGGCTGCTCTAGCCGCAATCGCTCGAATGGCTGACGGCGCCTATCGCGACGCACTTACTCTGTTAGAGCAGGCGCTTGTGACGGCAGACGGGCCGATTACTTTGAAGCACGTCTACGACCAGCTCGGGCTGATCCCGGAGGAGCTGGTGGATGGCCTCCTTACTGCCATGAAGGAATGCGAGCCCCAGAACATCATGCGCCTCACCGAAGAGGCATGGCGGCTGGGCCGAGACCCCCGCTCTGTCCTGGAATCCATGGAATACCGCCTTGGCGATTTGACACGTGCCGCGTATGGCGTGGACCTTGGGACGACGGATGCTACGAGAGAAGCTTCGCTGCATGAGGCAGCAGCCCGGATTGGAAAGGACACGCTGTTGGCGCTGCGGGCTTCCATTGCGGAGGCGCACAAGTCTATTCGCGACGTTAGCCTGCCGCGGCTCTGGCTCGAGGCGGAGCTGATTAGGATCGCACGCCAGTTCACCGCTCCTGTGGCAGTGGCGCCCCAACCGCGAGCCGAGAAGGCGTCCGACCGTCCAAAACCGGCTGAGGCCGTAGTGGCACCCACTGCCGCTAAACCCGCGCCTGAAGCCAAGACCCAAGCAGTTGCGTCCGTTGCGGAGACGGAGAGCACCGGCAACCCCGAGCTGGATGCTGCCCGGCAGCTTTGGGCCAAGGCGCTGGCCGAGCTCCCGGAAACCGCTCCAATCTCCTTCAAGCTCAACGGATCGAAGGTCGCGCGCGCAAAGGGCACCGACTGGGAAGTCCAAATGCTCCGCACAATGGATGCCGAATGGATGACCGAGAAGCCCCAGCGGCACGGCCACATCGTGTCCATCTTAAAAAAGCTGAGCGGCCAGGAATACCGGGTTACGTACTCGGCCAACAAGAACGGGGAGGCTCACCGCCAGCCCGAAGCGGTAGAATTGCCCGCAGAAGGACAGCGCCTCGAGCAGCTTGCTAAGGACATTTTGGGCGCGTCCTAGAGAGAGTTTTTGTTTAGGAATACAGCATGAAACTTCCCAAGAATTTCGGTGGCCAGGGCTTTGGCGCGATGATGGAGCAGGCCAAAGCGGCCATGGCTCGTGCACAGGACCTTGAAGAGGAACTCGAGAGAGAGCGTATCGGCATCGACAGAGGTCCGGTCAAGGCGGTCTTCGACGGCACCGGCCAGCTTCTTAAGATCTCCCTTGATCCTTCGGTCATTGATCCCGAGGACATAGAGACGCTCGAGGACCTGATCGTGAGCACCGTCAAGGCTGGATTTACCCAGGCGACCGAGCTTCGCAATGCGCGAGTCCAGTCGATCGTTCCCAACGTTCCCGGCCTCGATATCTGATGGTCTTTGCCCGCCCGTTGGCGGAGCTCATTGCGGAGTTGGAGCGCCTGCCGGGCGTCGGCCCGAAGTCTGCTCAGCGCCTGGCCTATCACCTGCTTCGCGTCACCGACGACGAGGCGAAGCGGCTGGCGGACTCCATTCTCAACGCGAAGCAGCGTCTGCGCTTTTGCGCGGCCTGTCAGAACATCTCGGAGGACGAGATATGCGAGATCTGCCGGGATTCTCGGCGCGATGTTTCCCAACTATGTGTAGTTGCTGAGCCGCGGGACGTCGCCGCGATGGAGCGGATCCACGAGTACAAGGGCCGTTACCACGTGCTGCACGGCCTCCTAAGTCCCATGGATGGCGTCGGTCCGGAGCAACTCCGCATCAAGGACCTGCTAAATCGATTGGGCAGGGGGGAAGTGGAAGAGATCATCCTGGCGACCAATCCAACCGTGGAGGGGGATGCGACCGCGCTGTACTTGGCTCGGCTACTGAAGCCGATCGTCGGTCGAGTGTCGCGTCTGGCGCACGGCATGCCGGTCGGCGGCGAGCTGGACTACGCGGACTCCGCTACTCTGCTCAGCGCATTGGAATACCGCCGGGAAATGTAGGGCGCCGCGAATTCCGCGTGATCCCTCCGACTTGTCCGATGGGAGCGCAGGCTTCAGCCTGCAACACGGTCTGGCACGCTTTTATCCTGCAGCTTCTGATCAATCGTTGTTCTTGGGTGCTATCAAAAGTATTGGACCTCGGACAGTGCGCCGTGCTTTGAAAGCCAAGTTGACGAACCGGAACGACGCACTGTTGACCACCTGAAGAATCTCACCGGTGCCTCTCCCTCGAGCAGGCGGCTAGCCGAAGCGTACTCGCCGCGAAATCCTCCGTGCGCGTTGTGAGAGCACCCGCCACCAGTTCACCAACACGTTAGCGCTCAGAACCCCCAGGGCAACCACCAATCCTGCGGCAAATCCTTCTGCAGCCGTGCGCAGCGACAGCGGAGGCGCCCCCTTCGCACGGGAATATGCGGCACGTTGCCGTGTGGTCATATCTAAGGCCCGCTGCCAGTGCGAGCGCTGGGATCGGAAGAGGTGCCAACTATGATCGGCTTCCGCGAAGCTGCGAGTCTTTCCGATTGTGTAATAGGGCTCGGGCCAATCAATAAATTGCGGCGCATAGACCGGGTACTCGCGGTGTGAGTAGCGGGATCCCTTCTCTACGAATCTTCGACCCTTTTCGAATGAATTGCTAATGACAGTCAGCTCCGAAAGGGAGCGATGCGTGGCTTTAATGCTCCACTGCAACTGTCGTTCCTCAGCCGCTATTCTGCCCTTCGGACTCTCGCCGATGCCGCCATACGGGGCGAGGGGCACCCATGTCATACCAAAATAAAGACCCGAGATCATGGCCACCGCGAGGGAGACTATGGACAACTCTTTCCAGTGGTTGGTCATAGCTCTCCATGAGAGCCAAACGAAAACTGCTCCAAGGATCCACAGCAGATTCAGCCAGGAAAGCATCGAGGAATTCGCCGAGGCCGTTATAAAGACTGAATAGAGGGGAATGGAAGCACCGACCAACAGCGTGGCTAGATCGGGCCTGTGCTTTGGCGCATGCGCTCGATATATGCAAGTCGCGAATGCTCCTGGCGATCCGAAAAGTCGGACCGCTTCCTGATCGGCCTCGGTAGCCGTCCACCCGAGCTCTACGAGCGCGTTACGAGTGCACCACAGGTGTTCGCGTACTTCGGCCAAGGTGGCCTGCCGAAGCATGGAAGGAAGCAAAGCGAGCTCTTGCTCAAGCTCCACCAGTAACCAGGTTTGCAACCTCCCTTCTGCAGAAGTGGAAGGACTCATATGTGCAGGAGGTTGCATCTGTTCTGACGCGAAGGAGTGGTTAGCCACGGCTGGCCTCCGGTTTAGGAGGAGTCAAAACGGCGGAGACGCCCGCGACAAACTCTTCCCACTTCCGTCGCTTCTCGACCATGGCGGCCGAGCCTTTA
>JAXDKF010000178.1:0-11021 GCA_034667265.1 Fimbriimonadaceae bacterium | reverse complement strand
ATCGCCTCCAGAGTGTACTGGGAGCACGAGGGCTTGAACCGGCACACGTGGGGCAGCCAATCCGTGGACCTCTGATAGCACCGGATCAAGAAGACACCAAGTCGTTTGCCCATCGCTCCCCTACCTTCTTGAATAACGTCACAAGCTCTTCCCGGATCGCTGCGAACGTCGCTTCTTCGGCGGAGGGCGAGAGCATTAGGATGTAGTCTAGGCGGGTATCGACAGATTCCGGCTGGGACCTTAGGGCCTCCCGGAACCGCCGCTTGAGGCGATTGCGCCGGGGCGCCGATCCCGTTTTTCGGCTGGTCGCGAGTCCAACTAGGCCCTTACCGGGCAAAGCGGAGATTCGGCAGAGCCCACCCGAAACGCGCCGGCCCTCTTTGAAAATCTGCTCGAAACGCGCTTTGGATGGACCGCGGGCTATACGGCTAGGCGCTTCCGGCCGCGGTTGCGGCGGCGTTTCAGGACGTTCTGGCCGTCGGTCGTTCTCATCCGCACGCGGAAGCCGTGCGTCTTCCGTCGCTTGCGGTTGTTCGGTTGAAAAGTGCGCTTCATTTCCTGTCTCTAGGTCTTTCGGAGTGACGGCGGATTGTACCCAAGCGGAGGGCTCTGGGCGCTAGGCTTAGAATGCCGGGCGTCAGGTGTTTGGCGTCCGGGTTTGAACCGTCACCGCCGTCTGATACCTAAACTTGGGCTCGGGGCCGCGTGGCCAATGCTTCCGTTACTAGCTCCGCCACAGCGGGGGAGACCATTCCGCTGATGTCGCCGCCGAGGACCGCAACCTCCCGGACGATAGACGAGCTTAGGTAGCTGTATTCCCAGTTCGTCATCAGGAAGACAGATTCGATCTCAGCTTCAAGGCGGCGGTTGACCATGGCCATCTGGAACTCGTATTCGAAATCCGCGGTGGCGCGAAGGCCCCTGATGATGGCGCTGGCATTTTGCCTTTTGGCGTAGTCCACAAGCAGCCCGCTGAACTTGTCCACCCAAGCGTCATCTCCGCTCTCGATGCTTCGCCGCAAGCCATCGATCCGCTGCTCCACCGTAAGAAGCGGGTTCTTGCTTGGATTCATGCCAACCGCCACGATGACCTCGTCGAAAAGCTTGGAGGCGCGCTCGATGACATCGAGGTGGCCCAAGGTAGGCGGATCGAACGAACCGGGGTAGATCGCGACGCGGCGCATTGGATGGAAGGATACTGCGGGAGTCGTAAATGGTAAGTCGTAAATCGTAAATCGCCCGGACATGCAACCGCTTCAGCACGCCGGCGCATGACCGACCGCCTTCTGAAGGCCGCAACCTAAGTCCAAAGAATTTCTGGCCCCCCTGCAGTGTCGTCCGTCGATTTACGACTTACGATTTACGATTTACGCCCCCAGCCCTAGAACCTCTTCGCGGCTCGCCAATCCGCCCTAACGGAGACGCCCGCCCGGAAGTCCTGCCCGATGGCATCGGCCGCGAGGACATGCGCGATGAGGATCTGGCCGTCGTTCAGCCGCACGTGCACCTTCAGCGTGTCGCCTAGGAACGACACCCTCTCGATGGTGCCGTTGCAGTGCTCTTCGCCCGTCACGGAAATGCCAACGTCCGACGGTCTTACGTACAATTCGTTAGGGCCAAACCTTATCTTATTGACCGGCCCCACGAAGGCCGCCACGAACTCGTTTGCCGGCTGCTCGTAGATTTGCTCCGGTGTCCCGACTTGCTGGACGCGGCCCTCGTTGAGCACGACCACTTCGTCTGAAAGCTCCAGCGCCTCTTCTTGGTCGTGAGTGACCAGGATCGTAGTAATCGGGTCGTCTTCATGGATGCGCAGGACCCACTCCCGCAGCTCGGCGCGCACTGCCGCGTCGACCGCCGCAAACGGCTCGTCCAGCAACAACACGGCGGGACGCGGGGCCAGTGCTCTCGCGAGAGCGACTCGTTGCCTTTCACCGCCGGATAGCTCCGCAGGCAACCGATCCACCTTGTCCACGAGGCGAACCTTCTCGAGAAGACTGTCCACGCGCTCGTCAATTTCCTTCTTCTTGGCGTGGCGGACACTCAGCCCAAAGCCGACGTTTTCTCGCACGGTCATGTGCTTGAAGAGCGCGTAATGCTGAAAAACGAAGCCGATGTCGCGTTTTTGCGTTGGGAGTGCGGTGACGTCTTTGTCGCTGATCCAGACGCGCCCAGACTCGGGCTCGATGAGGCCAGCCAGGACTCGGAGCAGGGTGCTCTTGCCGCTTCCCGAGGGTCCGAGCAGCGAGAACAGCTCTCCTGCAGGTACTTGGAACGAGACATCGCGCGCGGCAGGAAAGTCGCCATAGCCCTTGCTGACGTTCTCGAAACGGACACTCACCGCCCGGTCAGAAACGCGCCTCTTGGCCTTGCTGCCGGCAACCATCTCCTGCACCCGCCTATTATCCGCCTTTCGAAACGCGGAACTCGGAACTCCATTCGCGTATCTGCATCCTGCATCCCATGCCGCATCCCAATCCGATCCGGTCCGGTCCGGCCCAATACCCAATACCTCAACACCCAACACCCGCTTCCGGCTCCCTATCTGATGTGCGTTAGCAGATCGCGACGCCGACGATGAGCCCGGCCTCGGGCATGCTCTGCCCACGCGAACGCCACTACGGAGAGCACTCCCAGCACAACCGATCCGGCGTAAGCGCCCGCGTAGTTGAAGTCCGTGGCCTCTTGGAACACCCACAGAGTCATCGTTTGCGTTTGCCCAATGATGTTGCCGCTGACCACCACTGCCGCGCCGAACTCGCCGATAGCTCGAGCAAACGTCAGGGTCATTCCGCGAGTGAGCCCGTGCCGCAGCGAGGGAAGGGTGATGCGCCAAAAGGCTTGCCAGCGGCTCGCGCCCAAGGTGATCGCGGCCTCTTCTTGCTCGGTGCCGATCTGCGCCAGAACAGGCGTCAGCTCTCGCGTGACCAACGGGAGAGTCACGAAGAGCGTGGCGAGAACGATCGCAGGCAAAGCGTTCAACACCTGAATGCCCGAAGCCTCCAAGGGTTTGCCGAGCCAACCGTCCGGTCGATACAGCGTCAGGAGAACAAAGCCCGCCACGACCGGCGAGACGGTGAGGGGAACGTCCGTGAGGACGGACATCGTGGTGCGTCCTCTGAACTTCTGCCTCGCCAGGCTTAATGCGATCAGCACGCCGAAGAAGGTGTTGACGGCGACTGTGATGACCGCGGTCAACATCGTCAACCAAAGTGCGTGGAGCGACTCCGGCTTGGAAAGCTCCGCGTACAGTTTTGCGGGGCCCAGACGCCCGGCCAAATAGATGAGATTGGCGGCAGGCAAACCCACCAAGAAGCCCACATAAGCCCACGCGACGGCACCCCTACCTCCCATGTCGTCTCCCCACCCTTCTCGCACGGACCTGCAGATATTCGATGGCTAGGAGCATGGCAATGGAAGCGATCAAAAGGGCGACCGCAACCGCCGCGGCGGCCTCAGGTTCTCCGGACTCGATCCGGGCATAAACGTAGGTG
This sequence comes from Fimbriimonadaceae bacterium, assembly GCA_034667265.1. Classification (GTDB taxonomy): domain Bacteria; phylum Armatimonadota; class Fimbriimonadia; order Fimbriimonadales; family Fimbriimonadaceae; genus JANYLD01. Next base: position 7,527 of record JAXDKF010000178.1, on the reverse strand, counting down.
GGCGCCACCTCGGTCCTGAAGGGAATATTGCCGGCGATGAGAACGAGCGATCCAAACTCTCCAAGCGCCCTGGCAAGGGTGAGGCTTACTCCCGTTGCAACGCCCGGCAGGAGGGTGGGCAGCGTGACGCGCATAAAAGTCTCGAGCCGAGATGCGCCAAGGGTGAAGGAAGCCTGCTCCACCTCCGGCTCCAACTCCTCTATCACGGGCTGGACCGTCCGCACCATAAGGGGAAGCGTCACGAATAGCAGCGCGAGCAGGATTCCCGGCTTGGCGAAGATCACTTCGATGCCGTGCTTGCCGAGGAATGCGCCTAGGATGCCGTTCGGCCCGTACATCGACAAAAGCACGAGGCCCCCGACGATTGCAGGCAGGGCCAACGGCAGGTCGATCAAAGCCTCAAGCAGGCTCTTGCCCCAGAACTCTCTTCTCTTTAGCGTCCATGCGATCCAGAGTCCGGCGAGTGCCGTTATCGCGGTCGCCAAGAACGAGACTTGAAACGTGAGCGAGATGGAAGCCAGCGCTTCGCGGCGGGTGATGGCGGCCCAGAACGAAGCCCAGCCTTTGCTGAACGCCACTGATCCAAGCGAGAGGATCGGCAGGATGACCATGAGGCCGAGGTATGCAAGGGCCGTTCCGCGGATGGTTAGATCCCCGCCGCTTGACCGGGTTATTGCCCTGCTTTTGCCCACAGCCCCTCAGGACCGAACAGCACTTTTTGGACGGCGGCCCATCCGCCAATGTCATCGATGCCGAAGAGGCCGGTCACCGCAGGCAGGTCGGAACCTGCTTCCTTGGCGACGTCGGCATCTCTCGGTCTGAAATGATGTTCCGCATAGATACGTTGCGCTTCAGGGGTTGTCAAAAACTGTACGAACTCAACCGCCGCGCCGTTTGTCACCTGACCCTTAGGGATGACAACAGCAACAGGGGGTTCCATGCGAATCGTCTTGGTCGGATAAACGATCTCAAGTTGGTCTCCCGCAGCCTTCCTCTCGAGAGCCTCACATTCCCAGCCGACTAGCGCATCGCCCACGCCACTCGAAAAGATTTGCATGGCTTCCCGCCCGCTTTTGCCGAACACCTTGGTGCGATGCCGAATATCTCTAAGCAAGTGCCAGCTATTTGGCGCTCCTGGATTGGAGAGGTCGTCGACAGTGCCGGTCGCGAGGGCGTTCTCGTAGGCGCCGTAAATGGCTGCCACGTTCCATTGCGCCGCACCAGACGTTTCCGGGTTTGGAAACACAACGTCGACGTCTTGCCTCGTGAGATCAGGCCAATCGTGGATCTTCTTGGGATTGCCGGGCCGCACGACAATGACGACAACCGAGGTGGCAGGGGAGCCACCTTTGGACGCGGCTGCCCAGTCCTTTGCAACCAGCCCGGCGGCGGCCAACTTTTCCATTTCGGGAGCGAGGGTTAGCGCGGCCACGTCCGCTTTGAGCCCTGCCAAGATCGCTCGGGTTTGTGCGCCGCTGCCTTCATAAGTCTGCCTGAATTCGACCTTTTCTCCTGGGTGGGCCTTGGCGTAGGCATCCTTAAACGCCGGAATGAGGCCATTCTCATACACGCCTCTCGCCACCGAGTTGCCTGCGAGCGTGATCGTGACGGTCTTGGTTGCCTCGGCACTCTTTCCGCAAGAGGAGAGTGTGACTATGCCTGCGGCCAGCATCAAGACAGATAAACCGCCGACAAACTTCATGCGCGGAGGTTTGCGCAGGTCAGGCTAGGAAGTCAAGGCCTCTCGTAGCTTGGACCTCGGAACGCGGAACGCGGAACGCGGAACTCGGAACTTGGGCTAGTTCAAAGTTCCGAGTTCGCTAGGCTGCCTTCTTGACCTTGATCTCGACGGCTTCGAACGGATTGAACACTTGGATGGTGTTCTGGTAGGCGCTACTCGTCGCGATGACGAGGTGGCCGTCGCCCGCCACCATTTCGGCGCGAGGGTGGTTGATCGGGCAGAGCGTCATCTCGTGCCCGCTTTTGGGGTCGAGCACGAATGCCCGCGTGCATTGCCCGCGGTCATCGGTCGCCAAGAAAGCGATCATGTGGGTCTTTCCGCACGACAGCCCGAGCATTCGGGCCACGCCCAGCACGCTGTCGAGCGTTGTTCGAGTGGAGACCTGCAGATTCTTCAGGCTGAATGTAATCATCTCGCCGATCGAGTCATCGAAGATGTAGGCCTTGTCTCCCATGACCACCGGCGCGTGGGCCATGACCTGGCAACCAAGGTCCGCCTCCTTCAGGAGGTGTCCGTCGCGGCTGATGAGCCGAGCCGCCACGCCCTTCTGGCTTTGGATCATCGCCAGGATGCCCGCCTTGGTGATCGAGATGCTTAAGAGCTTGTGGTCCTCTGACGGCCGGCAAAGTTGGACGGCCTCATTGGGATCCACTCTAAAGAGAGAGCCGGATCTGGTCCCTACGTAGACGGAATTTCCGGACGCGGCGAAGTGGAATGGCTCGTTAGCCGAAGCCTCGATCTCGCGCGGGCTGTTCACGTGGTTTCCGAGGGAGTCTCGGAAATCGACGGCCAACTGATCGCCCCAGACCATCAAGCCGGCCCAATACTGGTCGGTGTGCGCCTGGTTGAGGTAGTCCCCTTGGAAGAAAGCGCTCATGGTCCAGGTGCTGGTGTGGATGATCTCCACCTGGCGCTCCGCGACGCAATAGATGTGGCCGCCAAAGAGCATCACTCGCCAAAGGTCGTTCGGCATTGGACTTTGGAGCATGACGTCTCGCTCTTCCGATCCGGGCCAGAAGCATCGCAGCGTATCGCCATGGGCGTAAGCCGCGCCTTGGCCGGTGCAGATCAAAGATCCAATTTGATGGTCGATGCTCGGCGTCTCAATCGGCGTCAACGGCCGGATCGGTCCCTTCAGGGCAGGGAGCGGCTTGTGCGCGGGCATCTTGACGCTCCAAAGCCTCTCTGAGGATCCGGCGAGCTGTCCCCAGCGCCCGGCCTTGGATCGCTCGAGAATGATTTCCTCTTCCTCTTCTTCCTCGAGTTCCGCTACTGGCTGCGCAATCGCTACCGGCTCGGAAGCCTGCTCCCTATTTTCCGCCTCGGCGGCGGGCTGCGGAGCCACCGAAGTCTCTTCGAGGAACATGAGCGGCTCGCGACCCCACACGTCGTTGATCATGGGTGGCGGCGCCACTGGCTGCGGCTTGGCCTGCTGTACTGCAGGAGCCGGCTCCTCTGCCTCTGGTGGAGTTTCCTCGACCTCTACCGAATTCTTCTTAGCCTTTGCCGCCCTATGCGATTTTTTTGCGGGTCGCACCTCCGCTTGTTCGTCTTCCTCACCTTCATCGGGTGTTCGAAGATCCTCGACTTTCGATGAGACTTCCGCGAGAGCGCCTTCCCAGGCTTCCAGGCGCTGGGTCAGCTCGTCCGCGAGAGTGTCCGAGTGCTTCGAATCGTTGAGCAGAGCTTCCTGGAGTTTGGCGAGCTCCTCGCCAAGGTTCTTAAGTCCGCCTTCCGCGCTACGCACGTGAGCGGCAAGCTCCGCGGTGTTACCGTGAAGCGCGTTTGCGACCTCAGGCAAGTTCGCAAGCTTGGACCCCTCCGTCTGGATCTGCTGAAGTCGCCCCTCGAGCGTGTCCACCTGCTTTGCAAGTCCAAGGGCTGCTTCTTCAAATCGACTTTGGAGGCCGTGAAAGCTTTCGGCCAGCTTCTCTCCGCGCTCGTTAATGGGTGCGAGACGCGCATCTAACGAGCCAACTCGGTCGCCTAGCGAAGACATGGCCTGGGGCAGGCTGCCAACCTCGTTGCGCAGCGTGCCGAGCTCGCTAGCGAGCCCTGCCAGGTTCGCATGGAGCGATCCTTCGGTATTGGTGACCCGTCCCGAAATATCCTGCAGATTGAGCTGAACAGCGTCCGCGGACTTTGTCAGCCCTTCGAGCCGGCCATCCAATTTGAGCAGGCTCCGCTCTAGGGATTCGGTGGCCTTGGCCACGTCATGAATTCGCTGACGCGTCTCTTCGTCACGGCGGGTGGCCGCCGTTGCCTGATTTTCCAAGCTCGCCAACTTTTGATCGGCCTTCTGGAGTGTGGCTCCCAACGATGCGAAGCTTTCCTTTGTGCTGTCGGCGGATTGGGTGCTTTCCCCGATGCGCGTTTCGAGACGCTCGATCTGCTTGCGAGTCGCTTCGGCCGCCTGATTGGTGCCAACCAGCCGCACATCGAGTTTCTCGATTTCCTTTCGAGTCGCTTCGATACCCGTAGTCGTGGCCTGGAGCTTTGTCTCTTGCGCCAGGTTCTGCGCCGCGACCGCGTCAATGCGGCTTGCTAGGTTGGCAACGGAGTCAAAGGTTTTCGCGACGTCGCGCGGAATGGTGTTCATGCCCTCTTGGGAGTGCGCGATCTTCTTCAGGTCGTCTTCGAATCCTGAGGCGCGCTTGCCGTGCTCGGCGGAGAGTTTTGTGACGGCTTCCAACGCTTTCTTAGAATCGCCCGATGCGCTGACCGTGTTTTGGGCAAGCGTGTTGAGCCTCTCGTCCAGGCGCTGGAGCGTTCCCGCGATGCTCGAGAGCTGGCTGTTCGTTTCTTCCGTCGACGATTCGATCTGTCGGAGCCGGTATGCAAAGGTGTCGATCTGCTTCCTGAAGGAGCGCAGAACCGGTGGCTTTCGCACCAAGTCCTTTTGATCGTTCTGGATCTCGTCGATCTTGGCGCGGATCTCGCGGACGCCTTCTTCGATTCCTTTGCGTCCCGAAAAACGGAGTGGGGATGCCGGGGCAATACCCTTGCGGAAGAACGTTGCCGACACGCTGAGCACCACGAGGAGCCCCACGGCGGCCATCATCCAGAACCAGGGAAAGCCCTGAGTCAAACCTTCTTCAGGAGCCCGGGTCGCTCCCTGACCGGCTGGCACGAGAGTGCCGGAAAGGCCTGTCGAGCCCGTGCTGTCCGCGGACAGAATGATGGCGCCGCCGAAACCTTTCACCGAGCCGGGTTTCGCGAGCTCGATGCTGTTCTTGGACGTCCAGCCTGCCGAGACTCGCACTCCGGGGCCTTCTGCGCCTCCAGCGACGATGCGAGTAATCCGGTCACCGCTATTGAGGGCGCCCGTCGGCGAGTAGACCACCAGCGTCTTGGCGCTCTTGAGGTAGTCCCAACCGCGGGGCACGACGAGGTCATAGTCGTTGGCTGCGGCTAGGCCGGCCAAGGCGAGCATGAGGGATGCGAAAACAGCTCTCAGAGTCATATACGATCCACACTTCTGCCGGAGAAACAGATCCAGCACCACGCTCGTAGTGCCATATGCGGGCCGTTGCCGGGCCGGTAAATCGGCGGGAAGGGGACAAGAGTTTGAGTCCGGCTCAGACTCTACAGCCGCTTGGTTGCGCGCTGTCGGTTTTCGGTACTTGCCCTGGCTCGAGATCTTGCTGGGCCCCTGCGCGCCATCCGACTTCTTGCATGGCGAAGCCCAAGCGTTCGGCGCACGTCTTGGCGCGGTCACGTTGATGGGAATGTGGCCAGAGCGCCGATCGATGGCGCCTCGATTGGCCAAACAGCAGATCGGTGTAAAATCACCGCTCCGGGCTCATAGCTCAGTTGGTTAGAGCGTCCCGATAATCGGGAAGGTTGGTCTTCGTCCCTGCGTACTGGCGATTCCGTGTAAAATCCTCGTCCCGGGCTCATAGCTCAGTCGGCTACGGCGTCTCGACAATCTGGAAGCTTGGTCTTCTTCCCTGCGTACTAGGCGATTCCGTGTAAAATCGTCGTCCCGGGCTCATAGCTCAGTTGGTTAGAGCGCACCCCTGATAAGGGTGAGGTCGGTAGTTCGAATCTACCTGGGCCCACTTCAACTCCTCCATCCAAACACTCCACCGTGACGCTGCCGCTTAGCTGCGCGTCCTTACCAATGTGGCCCTGCATAGACACTAGAACCGCAAAGGTGTCTAAAATGCGTTGAGTCGCTTGCTTTAACCATGAACGTTTTGCACAGAATTATCGCGCTTGTCGCGTTGGGCTCCGGCCTGGCCTCCATCGCTTGCGCCCAGTTTGATGGACCTACTCCTCTCGCCTGGCGTTGGGTCCCGAGCGGCGTCGACGAGGCGCCCGATGGCTCGCCCTTGGTCATCGACAAGACGGTCTATCTCGCTTCCGGACCGCGCATCTACGCGCTGGACGTTGCCACTGGCAACGAGAAGTGGAAGTTCCCGGCCGAAGGCGCCAAAGGCATGTTCTTCGCGCAGCCCGTTGTTTCCGGCAACACCTTGGTCAACTTCACCGATGCGGGATGGTTCTATGCCGCGGACGTGGCCACGGGAAAGCAAAAGTGGACCTACGAGCTGCGCAGTGGAAAGGCCGCCGTGGGCCAACCCGTCGCAGTCGGCAAGCTAATCGTTTACAAACAGGGAAGCGAGCTGATGGCTCTCGACGCCGAGACGGGGCAGCCTGCGTGGGAGAAGACAATGCCGGTTGAAACCGGTTTCAATGGGCCTTTGCTGGTGCACGACACCGACGTGATCTTCGCGAACAACAACAACGAGCTCTACTCGGTCAACGCGGTGAGCCAGAAGATCAATTGGCAGCGCAAGTTCGGCTTACTTCCGCCAAACCTCGTGCCCATGCTGCGAGGCGATTTCATCTATCTCTACAGCGGCCAGTACATCGTCGCCATTAATGCGATCCGGGGTACGGGCAAGTGGCAAGTCAACCTTGGCCAGAACATGGAATTCGGTCCGGCCGTCTCGGCGGACGGCATGATGTGCGTGACCGATGAGGGGAAGCTTTACTTCTTCGATCTGAATGGCAAGCGCGCTTTGCGAGAGGTTGTGGACCTTGGCTCCGGTCCTGTTGCACAGCCTTCGGCCTTGGGCACGAAGTATCTGATCCCCACTAACAACGGAGCCTTGAATCTTGTCGATCCAAAAACGGGCGCGGTTGTGTGGAGCTACGTGGTGCGTCCGATAGGCGGAGGCGCCCCTCAGGTCAAAGGCGCCGGACCGGTCGACACAGGCTTCGGCATCGTCGATAATCGCGTTTTAACCGTTCCCGCCGTGGGAGCTCCCGTGCTGAGCGGAACGACCGCGCTTATCATGTGCGAGGACACGAGCGTCCTTGCCTTCGACGCGAAAAGCGGCGTCGATCTGACTCCGCCGGATGTGGACATGCTTTGGCCCAATCCAGGCGCGCAAACCCCCGGCAATCCACCGCTCGACATCGTGTTCAAAGTGAACGACGAGGCGACCGGAGTCAACATCTCCACTCTCAAGATCGACGTCGACGGCACGCCGCTCAAGTACACGATCGGCCGCGACGGCGTCGCCGTCGTGCATATCACCTACGATGGCGATAACAAGCCATTGGCCGATGGAAGAAGGGTCTTCAACATCACGGTGACCGACTGGATCGGGAACGTGGCCAAGAAGAGCTATGGACTGGCCATCGATAACTCGCTTCCACCGCTCGGAACGCCGGCCAATCTCCAGCAGGGCAAGGGCGGTCGCAAGGGTGGAAAGACCGGCGGCTTTGGTGGCGGTGGCGGCGGCTAACGCCGAAGCTTGGCAAGTTCTGCTGGC
>JAXDKF010000177.1:0-3324 GCA_034667265.1 Fimbriimonadaceae bacterium | reverse complement strand
GGCCGCACTGTCCGAGACGTCGCAGGGGTAACCCTTTGCACCTGCGCCGATGGCGCTCGCGGTTGCGTTCGCGCCAGCTTCAGTAGTGGCCACGCAGGCAACCTTCGCGCCTTCTTTGGCGAAGGCTTCGGCGAGGCCCTTGCCGATTCCTCGGCTTGCGCCGGTTACGACGACGACTTGATCCTGGAAGCGCATCGAAAGAGATTATGAGGTGTGCGATGTATCCCGGGACTTTATGCGCCTGCAGTGGCTGACAACGGACTCGAAATCGCAGAGACTCAGAGGCTTCACAGAGGCACGGAGCATGAGATCGAACGATAATGAGTTGATGATCGCCACGACTGCGATACTTTTCATCCTCGCGCAAACGCCCAAAGCTGCGACGGCTTTCAGCAAGGACCTTCCCGCAATGGTCGTGTACTGGCGATCAGATGGATTAAGCCTGCCCTACAAGCCTGACCAACTACGAGTCGCAGTATGGCGGGACGGCAGAATCCTTTGGCGCGAACCTCAGAACATTTGGAAGAAGAAACCTGAGTGGACCCTGACCAAGGGTGTTTATTACGAAGCCAACATTGGCGCAAAGCTTGCGCGGAAGACCTTGGACGAATTAAAGAGCAAGAGCATTCACAAGTTCAATGGCTGGGGCGCTATGTCGCCGGATACGTCAGACACATTCGAAATTATTCGAGACGCTTCAGTTACCACCCAACTCGGACTTAGCGATTACCTTGACAGCGAGAAGCTCGCGAGGGACGCGAGATTCAAAGGTGGATGGCCCACCTGGAAGCTGATCAGGGATAAGATTGCCGCTCTGATTCCAAGGAATGGAAGACGTGTTAACACACCTTCCGAATCCAAGTTGGACGCGTGGACGAAAACGCCGCCTTTCATCATCAGGTTCTAAGGGCCGCCGAGCTCCTTTCCAAGCTGGCGTTGTCGCCTACGTTCATCGTGCGCACATCTTTGCTGATGCGCCGGATCAAGCCGGAGAGGACCTCGCCGGGGCCGCACTCGATAAAAGTGTCCACGCCGTCGCGGATCATGTTCTGGGTCGTCTCGGTCCAGCGAACCGGGCTTCGCAATTGATCTTCTAGCAAGCGCGGCCAGCGCTCGGCGTCGAGAGCGGGCTCGGCGGTCACGTTCGCGTAGACGGTGTACTCCCCAAGACGGAACTGTTCCGCCTCAAGAGCTTTCGCCATCTCCGCCGCGGGAGCTTCCATAAGAGGGCTGTGGAAAGCGCCGCTCACGTTGAGTGGCAGAACACGTTTTGCGCCGCGCTCCGTAGCGAGATCGGAGGCACGCTTGACGGCGTCCACTTCCCCGCTGATCACGAGCTGGCCCGGGCAGTTGTCGTTGGCCACGACCACCACACCGCCCACATCGGCGCAGACCCGGTCCAACGCGGCCCTCTCTAGGCCGAGAACGGCTGCCATGGTGCCAGGGTGGGTCTTGCCCGCCTCGGCCATGACCTCGCCGCGTTTCTTTACAAGCTTTGCGCCTACAGGTATGGGAACCACCCCCGCAGCCGCCAGCGCCGCGTATTCGCCCACGCTGTGGCCCGCTACTGCTTGGAATTGCAGCTCGGGCAACGCACCCCGCAGAGATTCAAAGGCTGCGACGCCAACGGTGTAAAGGGCGAGCTGCGCGTTTTGGGTTTGACGAAGCGTTTCCTCGTCGGCGTTGAAACACAGCTCTTGCATGTCCACGCCCGCCGCCCGAGAGACCTCACGGAAGACCAGGCGGGCTGCGTCATTGCTCTCATAGAGCTCCTTGCCCATTCCGGGCTTCTGCGAGCCCTGGCCCGGAAATACCGCTGCAACCATCGCGCGGGTTTTACCTTCGATCTCAGTGGGCGGTTGCCCGTGAGCCGACGAGCTTGAGCGCGGCGTTTACGATGCCTGCCGAATCCAAGCCCACCTGCGATCGGATGATCGGCTGCGCGCCATGCTCGACAAACTCATCGGGCAGTGCCAGTATCTCTACCGCCGCCTGCACATTGTTGGATGCCAGAGCGTCTCGCACCGCTTCTCCGAATCCGCCCCGTTGGACGTTTTCCTCGATGGTGACGATGCGACTTGCTCTTCCCGCCTCTCCGCAAATGGTCTTTGCGTCTAGCGGCTTGATGAAGCGAGCATTAATCACGGTAGCGCGGATACCTTGCTTGGCTAGATCGGCGGACGCTTCCCAAGCCGTACTCACCATGGATCCCAGCGCGCAGAGGATCACCTCCGGTGCATGCTCGGAAACCTCTCCGTTGCTGCCCAGAACTTCGGCTCTTCCCAAAGCGATGGGCGATCGTGACTCCGGCAGCCGGTCGTCGCCCGCGCCTCTCGGATATCGCACCGCCGTTGGGGCATCGTCGTAAGCGGCCATCCAGCGTGTCATCTCGCGGAGCTCGGTTGTGTCTCGCGGGGCGAGGAGAACCATGTTCGGCATCAACGACAGGTAGCTGATGTCGAACGCGCCGTGGTGCGTCGGCCCGTCGTCGCCTACTAATCCCGCGCGATCCATGAAGAACCGCACGGGCAGGTTTTGTATGCAAACGTCGTGAAGAACCTGGTCGAATCCGCGCTGCAAGAAGGTGGAGTAAATCGCGCACAAGGGCCGAATTCCTCCAGCCGCCAAACCAGCAGCGAACGTTACGGCGTGCTGCTCGGCGATCCCCACATCGTAGAAACGGTCCGGGATCTCCTTGGCAAATTTGTTCAGTCCCGTGCCATCGGGCATCGCTGCAGTAATGGCCACTACGGTGGGGTCCGCTTGGGCGCATTCGATCGCGGCTTCGCCAAACGCTTGCGTGTAGCTAACTGGCCCGGCGGCCTTGTTCATCTCGTTGGCGGCGAGATCGAAGGGGATGACGCCGTGCCACTTGGTCGCGTCTTCTTCAGCGACATCGTAGCCCTTGCCCTTCACAGTGATCGCGTGCACAAAGATAGGACCAGACAATTCGCGCACGTTGTGAAACACGTCGAGCAGGGTCGGCAGGTCGTGGCCGTCGACCGGGCCGATGTACTCCCAACCCATCTCCTCGAAGATCGTGCCAGTCTGCGAGGGCGCAAGGTAGTGGGTGATGCCATGCCGAAGACCCGCAGCCACACGGACCACAGGATCGGGCATCTTTTCGATGACTTCTTTGGCCGTCTGGGCAACGCTTTGAAGCAAGGGCCTGGACCGCAGCCGTGCAAGGTAATTCTTTAGCGCGCCCACGTTCGGGGCGATCGACATGCGGTTGTCGTTGAGCACCACGGCGATGTCGCTTTGCACTTCTCCGCCGTGGTTCAGGGCCTCCCAGCTCATACCGCTGGCGATAGCGGCATCGCC
>JAXDKF010000176.1:0-5531 GCA_034667265.1 Fimbriimonadaceae bacterium | reverse complement strand
AGAACTCGGTCGGATCGGTCGGCTTCTGGATGAAGCTGTTGGCACCCTGCTTGTAGGCCTGCTCCACCTGCACCTTGTCCTCCGAGGAGGTCAACACCACAACCGGGATGCGCTTGGTGCGGTCGTCTGTCCGAATCCGGCTCAAAACTTCCAGACCGCTCATCTTGGGCAGTTTGAGATCGAGGATGATCACCGCAGGCATGACCGACATGTCTCGCCCCGAGAACGAACCCGAGCCGAAGAGGTAATCGATGGCCTCTTGACCGTCGCACGCCACCACAACCTCATTCATGATGTTGTTCTTGCGAAGGGCGCGGAGCGTCAGCCTCTCGTCATCGATATTGTCTTCGATCAAAAGAATCAGCTTGCTTTCCGTGCCTGGAGGTGCGTACTGTGCCATGGTCGTGGTGTCCTTTCCGGTTCGATGAACTGTCCCGAGTCTGGCGTGACCGCTTATTCCGGGCCTCGCTAACGAACCATTATATCGAACGTTCGCATGCAAAAGTAGTTCAGAAGGGCGCGACCGATCCATGAACTTGCAAACAATCCGTTAGGCGTGCATTGGAGCCAGGTTCACAAGGGTCAGGGGGCAAGGAATTTGCTCACAAGCTCGCCTTGAAGCTGCCCATCTAGAAGGAAAGCGTCGTGGCCGTACGGTAGGTCGATGACGTGGTGCTCGCTGTTGCAACCCGCGCCGATGGCCATCGAGTGCATGGTTTTAGTTTGGTAAGACGGATAAAGCCAATCACTGCCGAAGCTGGTGAACAGGTATTCGCTCCTGGAGCCTTCAAGCGAGCGGCGGTCGTAATAGTCGATCGCGCGAGTCAGATAAAGAAAGCTGTTTGCGTCGAACCGCTTGGTGAACTTGTCTCCCTGGTAGCTGAGATAGCTCTCGACCTGGAACTCGGTCCCGAATGTGTATTCGAAGTGGTCTTTATCCTGAAGCCGCCGGCCGAACTTGGCTTCGAAGGCGGCATCGCTGAGAAACGAGACGTGTCCCAGCATGCGTGCCACGGAGAGTCCATCTGAAGGCTGATCATCAGGAGGGTAGTTTCCGCCGCGCCAGCGCGGATCGCGCATGACGGCCTGCCGGCCGATCTCGTTGAACGAGATCTGCATCGCGTTGTGAGCGGCACAACTGGCCGTGATGAAAGCTTTGCGCACAGGACCTCTCAGGGTCCACTCCAAGGCCTGCATTCCTCCCATGCTGCCCCCGCAGACCATGTGCAGTTCGTTAATCCCGAGGCCAGCGACCAAACGCCTCTGCACCTCCACCATATCGCCTACCGTAACGAAGGGAAATCGCGGCCCATACGCCCCTCCATCCGCAGCCGGCGATGCCGGTCCGGTGGTCCCCTGACATCCTCCTAGAGCGTTGCTGCCGATTACAAAAAAGCGATCCGTGTCGATCGCCTTGCCCGGCCCAACCAAACGCTCCCACCAGCCAATCGCGTGCGAATCGCCCGACAGCGCGTGGCAAACCAGCACTGCATTGTCCCGCGCGGCGTTGAGAGCGCCCCAAGTTTCATAGGCGACAGTGACCGAAGGCAAATGGCCGCCCGCTTCACAATGCAGCTCGCCAACTTCCATGAAGCGGCGTTCATCGGATTGGGGGCTCGTGCGTTCGTTCTCCTCGAACAGCGCGGGATCGATGTGCACGCAACGAATTATGCGGGAGTCCGGCTTGGCCTATTTGCGCCAGGACGGCTTGTATTTGTCGGCCACCGATTGCGTCTGCGCGGGAGGCTGTTCCGGCACAGGAGGCGGAGCCGTGGGGGCCGGTTGCTCCGCTGCAGGCTGCGGAATGATTTGCTGCGGTTTAGGCTGCGGAAGAGTCGCATTCGCTGCTTGGCCATCGCTTTTGCTGACCGCCAACAACCGCCCAAGCTCACCAGGATCTTTGGCCTTGGAACGGGCCTCTTCGATAGCGATCATTCCCTTCGACACCAGCGCCGCTAGGTATTGATCGAGCGTGTGCATCTTGTTCTTGCCGCCAGTTTGGATGAGCGATGAGATCTGGTAGGTCTTGTTCTCTCTAACAAGATTCCTCACTGCGGGATTTGCGACGAGGACCTCAAACGCGGCAACTCTTCCCATGCCGTCAAGCCTGCGAATAAGCGTCTGGGAAACCACACCGATCAGATTCACCGATAGCTGCATTCGGATCTGCTGCTGTTGGTGGATCGGAAAGACGTCGACGATACGATCCACGGTTTGCACCGCGTCCACCGTGTGCAGGGTGCCAAACACAAGGTGCCCGGTTTCCGCCGCCGTTATTGCGAGGTGAATGGTTTCGAGGTCGCGCATTTCGCCGACGAGGATGACGTCCGGGTCTTGGCGCAAAACGTATTTGAGCGCGTGGGTGAATGAGAGGGTGTCCACGTCCAGCTCGCGTTGATTCACGAGGGCTTCGTGGTCATCGTGCACGAACTCGATCGGGTCCTCGATCGTGATGATGTGTACAGGCTGGCTCCGGTTAATGCGGTCGATCATCGCCGCGAGTGAGGTCGACTTCCCAGAGCCTGCGGGGCCTGTCACCAAAACCAGTCCACGCGGACGTGTGATGAACTCGTAGCAGGCGGCGGGAAGATTCAAATCCTCCATCGACTGGATCTCATAGGGGATCACCCGGAATGCGGCTTGGACGTGGCCCCGCTGAACGTACGCGTTACCCCGGAATCGGGCGAGGCCGGGAATCTCGTAAGCAAAGTCCAGCTCTTGACCCTCCACAAACCGGACCACCTGCTCCGGTTTGAGCATGTCGTAGAGGAGCTGGCGAAACTCATTGTCCGAGTAGGGCTCTTCGTCCTCCACCTCGTATAGGTCCCCGTGCACACGAATGTAGGCTTTCCCGGTGTCGGTCTTCATGTGCAGGTCGGACCCGTTCATCTCGACCGTACGCCGAAGGAGCCGTTCGATCTTATGCACTTACGGCCTCCACAAGGCCCAAGTTCATCGCCCTTCTCTGGAAGTCCCCCGCGTTCTGGCACTTTGCGAAGGCGTGCTCCCAATCGATCAAGCCGTCCTTCAATAGATTCAGGAGACAGCCATCGAGGGTCTGCATCCCCAGCTCGGCGCCGGTCTGAATGTCCATTGGAAGCTGGTGCGTTTTCCCGTCTCGGATAAGCGTTCGGATCGCCGGAGTAGCGACCATCACTTCGAATGCCGCGACTCTTCCCTTTCCGCTTTTGGTAGGTAGCAAGGTCTGTGAGATGACGCCTTGGATGGTGACGCTGAGCTGCGTCCGGATCTGCGCCTGCTGGTCTGGCGTGAAGACGTCCACGATTCGGTCGATGGTCTGTGCCGCGTCATTGGTGTGCAACGTGGACATCACAAGGTGCCCAGTTTCGGCCGCCGTGATCGCGAGTTGAATCGTTTCCAAATCCCGCATCTCGCCGACCAAAATTACATCGGGATTCTGGCGGAGCACATGCTTCAAGGCATCCGAAAACGTCTTCGTGTCTGACCCGAGCTCGCGCTGATTGATGATGCTGGTCTTGTCCTGATGCACGTATTCGATCGGATCTTCGATCGTCATGACGTGCAACTTTTTGTTGATGTTGATGTGGTCGATCATCGCGGCGAGCGAAGTCGACTTTCCTGATCCGGTAGGCCCGGTCACCAACAACAGACCTCTAGGAAGTAAGCAAAGCTTCTTGGTGACGGGCGGAAGATTTAGCTCGTCGATGGTGCGAATGCGGAAAGGAATAACACGGAAGACGGCGCCGATGTGTCCGCGTTGCCAAAACATGTTCACGCGAAAACGTGAAAGTCCCTCGACGTTGTAGGAGAGATCGACCTCTTTGACCGTGATGAGCTGCCGCTTCTTCTCGTCCGAAAGGAGCGCCAAGAGCATCTCCTGATGGTCATGCGGAGAGATGACCGGGTAGTCGGCGCGGATGAGGTCTCCGCGCACGCGCATTACGGGAGGCTCGCCCGCCTTGAGATGGAGATCGCTGGCGTCTCGTTGAACTAGATCCCGCAACAGGTTATCGATCGTTGCGGACATGATTCAGTGTAGTACGGTTCCCCGCTACCGGCGAAGCATTTGCTTCAGCTCGGATGCGATGCCCGCATACCCCATGGCGGTCTCTTCCGAGATGACGCCGGCCTTCACGTATCGAACAAGGCTCTGGTTCATCGTTTGCATGCCCCAGAATCCGCCTTCGTTCATCGCATGGTAGAGGTCGCTGAAGTGGCCGTCTTCGATGAGCTTGCTCACGGTAGGCGTGCAAATCAGGATCTCGTTGGCGGCGACTCGGCCGTTGCCATCCGCACGAGGCACGAGCTTCTGCGCGACGATCGCGCGGAGCGATCCAGCCATGCGCTGGCAAAGGTGGATCTTCTCATGCGGCGGGAACATGTTAATGATTCGGTCCATGGTCTCGTACGCGCTGGCCGTGTGGACCGTGGAGAAGACAAGGTGTCCGGTTTCACCGGCCTGTAGAGCGACGTGCATGGTCTCCACGTCACGCATTTCGCCGATGAGGATGACGTCGGGAGCTTCACGAAGAACGGCGCGAAGGGCGGGCTGGAATTCTAGAGTGTCGATTCCGACCTCTCGTTGGCTGACGTACGAATTCTTGTCCGGGTGGACAAACTCCAGCGGGTCCTCGACGGTAACGATGTGGCACTGGCGGTTCTGGTTGATCAAGTCGATCATCGCCGCGAGCGTCGTGGTCTTACCGGAGCCGGTAGGCCCCGTGACCAGAGCGAGGCCCTGGCGGTGCTTGGTGACCTCGACCAGTACGGGTGGCAAACCCAATTCCTCGAGAGTGAGGATCTTGAGCGGAACGATACGCATGACGGACGCATAGCCGCCGCGTTGGCGGTAAACGTTGCACCGGACTCGGCACTTCGATCCGACCTGGAAGGCAAGGTCCATTTCGAACGTCTCGTCGAAGATCCGCTTTTGGCGGTCGTTCATGAGCTCGCGGCACATACGCTGCACATCCTCCGCCGTCAGGGTGGGCATGTCGTCCGAAAGCGGTTTGACCAAGCTGAACTGCTTCATCATCGGCTTGGAGTCCGACTTGACGAAAATGTCAGAAGCTCGGACATCGAATCCCAAGTCAATGAGATCGTGCATCGTTAGAGTTGAAGGGTTCAGCATTGGATGGAGAGTTCTACAGCCTGCGGGCAGCGGGTGTGGAAGGTCCGCCGGAAAGCCGCTTGATTACAAAAAAGTATACCAATGCACCTGCCGCCAAACCCGTCAAAATTATTAGGGTCCAGGTAAGCGCCGGGATCGTCCCCGGTTGCTCCACCTGCCTGGTTCTCTTTTCCACCGGCGCAGGCTCGTTTTCCACCTTAATTTCACCAGGACTTTGGGATAGGAGCCCCACGTTGTATTCGACGGAGGGCGGATTGACGTCGATACGGCCTTGGACCGTCACGGCATCGCTATTGTAGTGCTGGAGGGTCTTGGGGCCGGCTTTTAAGCCCTCGAACGTTATCGTCATGCCTCGGATGGTGTGCGGCTCGGGGACTCCGGCGAAGGCTTGGACTATGGGGGTGAGGTTCACAGCGCC
>JAXDKF010000175.1:0-4154 GCA_034667265.1 Fimbriimonadaceae bacterium | reverse complement strand
CGTCAAATCCTCGTTTGCCGGATCGTCGTGGTACCAGAAGCCGTGGTCTTGGCAATACGCTCTCGTTTCCTCGCGGGCGAAGATCATCAGCGGCCGAACGATGTTCTCGCGCTTCTCCGGAATGCCCGCCAGGCCGGCGAGCCCGGAGCCCCGCGCAATGTTGAGAAGGATGGTTTCGACATTGTCGCTGAGGGTATGCGCGGTCGCCACGAGAGTGCATCCCGTTTGAAAGGCGGCCTGGCGAAAGAAGGCGTAACGAGCCTCTCTCCCCGCCTCCTCGAGTCCAATCTTCAGGTCCTTCGCCAGGCGCGGCACGTCGCCCCGGCCACTCACGAAGGGAATCCCGAGCTCTGTGCAAAACGCCTCGCATAGTCGTTGCTCGGTGTCTGCTTCTTCCCTCTGTCCATGATGCAGATGGGCTGCCACGATGTCTACCTGCAAGGCATGAAACAAATGGAGCAAACACGTAGAGTCTGCGCCCCCGCTGTAGCCCACGAGCACACGGGTGCCGGCGGGAATGAGTCCGGTCTTTTCAAGGTGGTCCCGGAACCGTTCGAGCATGCGTTGTGGAGCATACCAATGGCTCTTTTTGTCAAAGGAATCTGAATCGGCAACTAACCCGAAAATCGACAAAACCGAGAGATAGGCGATGAAAACGAAGGCTGACGTATGGAAAGCGGCACTAGGACAGGCTTGACAGCCCTTAGATGGTTGCGTCACACTCTTTTTGACTTTCCCACATCAACCGCAAGAGCCATCTTGCCGTGAGATCGTCCGCAAACCTATGCATACCAACAAACGCTGATCGCCGCCTAAAGGCGGCACAAGTTTCGGGTCTCAGAGCAAGGGACTCGGCCTACAAGGAAGAAAGCCGCCATGCGAACCGACGAGAAAACGTTTGTCGACGAGCTACGATCGCTCGCGAAGATAGAGGACCCCGAAGTCGTTCGGGAGCATCTCGAAGGGATCCGCCCAGAAGACATCGCAGAGGCCCTCCCGCGGCTGGACGTGCACGAAGGTCTCGCCATCTTGCAGCGCATGGAAGATGCGAAGGCGGCGGACGTGCTGGTGGAACTTCCCAACGAGACAGCTCGCGCGTATCTTGACGAGCTGCCGGACTCCACCGTCGCGCACTACCTTGACATCCTGCCGATGGACGACGCCATCGAGCTGACGGAAGAGTTGCCACCGGATCGCCGCCGAGCCATTCTCAAAGTCATCCCCGAAGAGGACGCGCAGGAGATCGAGCGTCTCCTGGCGTATCCCGACGATTCGGTGGGCAGGCTGATCACCGAAGACGTCGTCGAAGTCCGGCCGGAAGCCTCGACATCCGAGATCCTCAAAGACTTGAGAGAGAAGCCCGAGGAAGAGTACGAGATGATCAACGACATCTACGTGCTCGACCAGTACAGGCACCTTCTGGGCGTCTTCAGCCTGCGACGCCTGCTCCGGGCCGATCCACACCAAACCGCTAAGGAAATGATGATGACGGACGTCATCTCGGTTCCACCGGAGATGCACGAGGAAGAAGCGGCGCGTCTCATCGCGCGTTATGGCTTTTACGCGTTACCGGTGATCGATTCCCGCGGGCGCATGCTCGGCATCTTCACCGTCGACGACGCGCACGAGATCCTCGAGGAAGCCGACACCCAGGACGTCCTTGCGCTCGGCGGCGTGAGCGGCGACGCGGAGGCTTACCTTTCCCTAAGCGTGTGGCAAGTGGTCAGGCGCCGCCTGCCGTGGCTCTTGGTGCTCTTCCTGGCGGAGTTCTTCACCGGCTCAGTTCTGCGGCACTACACAAAGGAGGCTACGGGCGGCGGGGCGACACGACTAGCCCAGCTTATGTTGTTTGTGCCGCTCCTTATAGGCGCGGGCGGAAATTCAGGCTCGCAGGTTACGACCACCATGACGCGGGCCCTCGCTGTGGGGGAGATCAAACCTCGAGACGTATTTGTCGTGTTGAGGCGCGAGTTTGTGATTGCGGTGACGATCGGGATTTGTTTGGGGCTGGCGGGGTTCGCTCGCGCGTACCTCGGCTGGTCGTCCGGCTGGAACATCTCGCTGATCGTCGGCTTGGCGCTTCCCGCAATCATCCTTTGGGCCACCACCGTAGGCAGCGTTCTCCCTCTCGGAGCCAAGGCACTGGGCATCGATCCGGCGGTCATGAGCGCCCCGTTTATCACCACATTCGTGGACGCTACTGGGCTTGTGATCTACTTTGAGATCGCGCGGCAGCTCGGCGGCCTTTAACACGTTCGAGCTTGAATTATCAACAGAGTTTTCCACTTCTGTGGAAATCCCCCTATTCCTCGCCTGTTTTCCACACGTTGACGCGCCAGGAACTCGGGCGAGGATAAGGCAGATAAAGACGAAAAGGGCCGACGGCGGCTACCTTTCGGTGGCGCCCCGTGACTAGACGCCCCGCCGCGGCCCAAGCTATTTGTCGGGTGACTTACCTGGTTCGTTACCCCCAAAAGATAAGGTGTTCAACTTCAAGCGGCCTTGAGCGGGCGCGCCAGAGGGTGGTTGCACTCTCAGCCGGCGACCTCGGCGCAAGGAACGGCTGCCAAGCGCCGAGAGTCAACCGTTTATCAGATCGTTGAGGAAGGTGTGAGGATGAAACTTAAGGCTTTTGTGGAAGGCATCGGACTTGGCGCGCTCAGTATGTACCTGCTCGACCCGGAACGGGGTCCCCGAAGACGGGTCCTCATTCGCGACCAGGTCGTGCATCAAGTCAACACGAAGAGGACAGCGCTCGACGTAATGGTCAGGGACCTCCGCAACCGCGTGCAGGGCCTGCAGCATGAAGTGCAGCAGAGGTTTGACGACTCGCCTGCTCCAGATAGTGTCCTTCCCGAGCGGGTGCGCGCCGCGCTGGGACGGGTCGTGTCGCACTGCGGATCGCTCGAAGTGAGCGCGCAGAGCGGCGTCGTCACGATCGCCGGGCCCATTCTCGCTCAGGAAGTCGAGGCATGTTTGAAGACTGCTCGAATGGTGCCCGGAGTCAAGCACGTCGTCAATTCGCTGGACGTTCATGAAACGCCGGATCACGTTCCTGGCCTGCAGGGTCAGGCCAATCAGCCAATCGCCGATCGGTGGACGCCTGCAACGTGCTTAACCATGGCCGGCGTGGGTCTCTTCATGAATGTGTATGGCATGGGGCGGAAAGGCTCGATGGGTGGCCTGATGCGCCTCGGTGGAGCCGCAATGATCGCAAAAGCCTTCCACGACACGGAGCACCGATTCGATCCAAATCCGAACAAGGCGATGAGCCGCAACCAAGGACGGGGCGGTGGCCAACAGCCGAGCTACGAGCCACAGCTTTCTCGGACGAACATGATCCAGAGCGAGCCGGTGACGGAGCGAGGACCAGCGGGCATGCGTTGAGATTTGGGCGAACTCCCGGCATATTCGCCGGGAGTTCTCGTGCAAAGGCTCACCTAATTTTCGCGGCGCGAACTTGCAAGCGGCTGCGTCAGTCTTCATGCTTGGTGTCAAACTTGGCACAAGAGGGCGTGCGCATCCGTGGCTAAAGAGAATTCAAAGGAAAAAGGACCCGAGAGGCCTCCCGTCATGCTGGTCGAAGACAACCTGGACGACGAGCGGCTCGTCATTCGCGCTTTTCGCAAGGCGGGGATCGATGAATTCATCGTCGCCCGCACCGGCGAAGAAGCCCTCAACGCCCTTCAGGCTCAGGCGTCGAACGCGTGTCCCTCGCTCGTGTTGCTCGATCTGAAGCTCCCGAAAGTGAACGGGCTCGAGGTACTCCGCTCCATGCGCCAGAACGAGGACACCAAGCTGGTGCCCGTAGTCGTGTTCACTTCCTCGGATGAAGAGGGCGACATTCTGCAGAGCTACGAGCTGGGCGCCAACAGCTACATCCGCAAGCCCGTGGACTATGAGAGTTTCATGGATGCCGTGCAGGCCGTGATCTCATATTGGCTGGGGCTCAACAAATCGGTTTCGATGGCCAACGCAGCCGTCGTGTAGAACCTAATCGGCCACAATTGGCTAATGTCCTCCCCCGTGCGGCCCAACGTGCTGCAGATGCATCCCTATTCGCCCGGAAAGCCCATCGATGAGCTTCGGCGCGAGCTTGGCCTCACGCACATCATCAAGCTAGCCAGCAACGAGAATCCGTGGGGTCCTTCTCC
>JAXDKF010000174.1:0-9848 GCA_034667265.1 Fimbriimonadaceae bacterium | reverse complement strand
ATCCCCTTCTTACCAAGCTTCAGCATCTTGCCCAGCGTCTCGGCGCTGAACGGGTCCTGCTCCGCCGTGCCCTGGATCTCCACGAACTTGCCCGACTCCGTCATGATCACGTTCATATCGGTATCGGCCTGGCTGTCCTCATCGTAGTTCAGGTCGAGGATCTCCTGCCCGCGATAGATGCCCACGCTGATGGCGGCGATCGCCTCGCGCAGAGGGATCGAGCGGATCATGCGCTGCGCCATCATCCACTTCATCGCATCGTAAACCGCGATGTACGCGCCCGTGATCGCGGCCGTGCGAGTCCCGCCATCGGCTTGGATCGCATCGCAGTCGACCGTGATCGTCCGCTCACCCATCTTCTCCAAATCGACGACGCTGCGGATGGCGCGCCCGATCAGCCGCTGGATCTCCATCGACCGCCCGTTGGGCTTCATCAGCTCGCGTTGATTTCGCTGACGCCCGGAGCGAGGCAACATGGAGTATTCGGCCGTCACCCAGCCCTTCCCTTGGCCCTTCAAAAACGGAGGCACGCGGTCCTCGACGGTGGCCGCCACCAGCATGTGCGTCTCGCCCATTTTGATGAGGCAAGAGCCCTCCGCGAACTTGGCAAAGCCACGCTCGAGAGTGAAGGGACGAAGTTGATCGGGAGCTCGGCCATCGGGACGCATGAGGGAGCGGTATTGTACCGGCGATAAGCCCCTTCCCCTTATTGGCGCGATGGATTGTGCGCCACCTCCCCTTGTGACGATGGTTCGTGGGCCAGAGGGGGAGGTCGACGGAGTCGGGTGGGGGTGCTTTCGAGGGGTGAGGGGGAAGGGGTTGGGGATGGGGGTTCCGGCAATTGAACACGGAATGCTCGCGAATTCACGCGCGGACGCGAAGTCGGCGGAAGACATGCGGCTACTCGCATTCACCAATTACGATAGCCGTACGGATAGGTCCACCGTTTGATGTCCACGGACTCGCCATCGTTGTCCATGTAGTAGCCGTAATGCCGTCCAGTCGCCGGGTCCTTCGCTCGCATGACCCATGTGTGGGCCGGCATCTCCTTTGCCGTTTTCCCAAGAAGAAGCGGATTGATCTCAAAAGGGATTCGCCGGGTTTCTGACGTGTCGAACCTATGGAAGTTGGCGACATAGCCGAGCGCCCACGCATCCCGAGTGGAGGTCCAAATACCAGCCCGGCCAACGACATCCGTCATGAACTCGTCGGGCGAACCCGAAGCAGGAAAGCGCGCACCCGCGCTGAACTGCTCAGCAAACTTGTGGATGGCCATATCTCTTTCCCACATTCGGTACCGATTGGTCGTGGTCTCTAGGCCCTTGTAGGGCCTCGCTGGAATAAGCAGGATTGCGAGAGCTATCGGAACTCCTATGAGATGAGCCAACAGCGAGCGGCCGCGGATTTGCCATCGTCGTTCACGCGCTGCGCTCGGCGACCAGCAAAATGACTCGATCAGCCCCGAGACGACGCCAAACAAAGTCAGCAAAACTACGGAGTTCATCAACGGATTCGGATTCACGGCTGTCCCGACGAACGATCTGTGCAATACCGGCACGAGGCAAATTGGACAAACGAAAGCTGTGAGCGCGTTTGCGAGGACCGTAATGCCAAGGCTCTTCCCCCAGCTCAGCTCGAGCCAGCGGCCGATGAACCACGCCTCGAACACGAGGGTGACAACCACGTACACCGCCCAGGTTCGATAGTCGAACATCTCCAGGGCGAGGCCCATGGCGCCATTCGCCAACGCAGAAGCCGCGAAAGCCACCAGAACTGCAATCGCGGCCGCTCGCTTCATGCATCTAGCCTAACATGCACAGAGGGAAGCGTACCGACGCTCAACAAATTTACCAAGTAATACTTCTTGCATTCATGTGAACAAAGTCCTACAATAAAGAGCCGATACATCGCCCGGTACCGGCTGACGATTTTCAGGGCTGGAGGAAAGGAATGTCAGCAACGGCAACTGGCTCAAAAGCCACTCATGACGTCAAGCATCTCGAAACGAGACTCAACAAGCTGAGAAACTCGCTCGCCAAGCTCGTCATCCCCGATGAGGAGCACGAAGAGCTGCTTCGCATCATTCACAGGCCGGGTTGGACCACGCCCGCCGAGTTCATGCTCGTCATGGGCGTCGTCGAGTCTATCGAGAGGCATGCAAGCATCATCAACGAAACCAAGCAGATGCTGGTGAAAGGAATGGAAGCCATCGGGTAGACCCACGCAGGCGATCGCGGCCCCCCGCGATCGCCATCCCGCCGGAACGATTCATCGCCCGCCTACGTTGGCATGCATCAAGCATGCCTTCCCTGCCGATCCCCAAATGGCTACGCGTGTTCGGCGAATTCGTGTGGCTCGAGGCGGTGTGCTGCATCTTCCCGTTCTGCGTGATTGGGCTGCTCGCGCTCAGCCACGCCATCCGCATCCCCGAGCTGCCCCGCTACGACATCCTGTTCGTCGGCTGCGTGCTCATCCAGGCGCTGATGGTGCGATGGAAGCTGGAGACGGTGGACGAAGCCAAGACCATCGCGCTCTTCCACGTCATCGGACTCGGCCTGGAGCTCTTCAAGGTGAACGCTGGCTCGTGGGCGTACCGCGAGGGCGCCTATCTCAAGTTCGGCGGCGTGCCGCTGTTCTCCGGCTTCATGTACGCGAGCGTGGGCAGCTACGTGGTGCAAGCGTGGAAGCGCCTGGACCTTCAAATGTCGAGTTGGCCGCGAGATTGGGCGGTGGTGCTGGTCTGCATCCTCACGTACGGCAACTTCTTCTCGAACCGCTACATCGTCGACCTGCGCTGGCCGATCATCGCGCTCATCTGCGTTGTCTTCTGGCGCGTGCGCGTGAGCTTCGGCGTCTTGGATCAGCGATTCCGGATGCCGCTGCTGGTCTCGTTCGTCCTGATCGGCGTGTTCGTCTGGATCGCGGAGAACATCGGCACGCGCCTGCACGCATGGCAGTACCCCTATCAGGCGAGCGGATGGACGCATGTCGATTTCGGAAAGCTCAGCTCGTGGTCGCTGCTCGTGATCATCAGCGTGGTCCTTGTCGCGGAGCTGAAACGCGTGAAGGAGGCCGCAAGCGGTGTTACGGTGTTGCGGCCTTACGGTGTTGCGGAGTAGGGGCGGAAGTGCATCCATGCGAGCGACGAAGGAGCTCGCATGGATGGGCGCTTTCATATTCCCCTCCTTTGAAGGAGGGGAATGATCTGGAAGGTTCATGCGAGCTCCTTCGTCGCTCGCATGAACCCCGATCACAGGAATGCGTGGGAGCGGGGGCCATCGCCCCCCGTGCGGGGGAAGTGTCGTCGAAGGCGACGAGCAACTCAATCCGCAGGGATTAGCCCGCCCCTTACGGCCTCTTCGGCACGACGACCTTCCCCGTCTTCGTGCTCTCGATCGCCGCATGCGAGATGCTCAGCGCCATCAGCCCGTCCAGCGCGGTGACCGGCGGAGTAACGCCCTTCTGCACCGCCTCGACGAACGACCGAAGCTGCTTGTAATAAGGATCGTCGGTCGGCGAGAGCGGCCCCTCGTTCACGGTCTTATTCGACCCAATCGTCGTGCGCAAAGACGGCGTGTCGCGGCTGTCGCACTCGATGATGCCGCCGCTGCCGCACACCTCATAGGTCGTCCTAAAGCCCGCCGGATCCATCCAGGTCGATTCCGCATGCGCGATCGCCCCGCTATCAAAAGTCAACGTTGTCAGCGCGTAGTCCGGACCCGACATCGTCTTCGCCCCCACAGACCGCGAATACAGATGCTTCACCTCGCCGAGGGTCCAGCGCAGCCAATCGAAATCGTGGATCGCAAGATCCAAGAGCACGCCCCCGGACCGGGTGTGATCCATAAACCACAGATCGGTACCCTTGGGCGCGGGACCTCCGCGGCGGATGCGAGCCGCCGCCGGCGTGCCCACCTTCCCCTCCCGCACCAGCCTGTTCCCCAGCGAGAATTCGGGAAAGAATCGCACCACCTGCGCCGGCATCAGCGGCACGCCTTTTTTGTCGGCGGCTCGCACCAACTGCAGACCTTCCTCAAACGTGCGCGTGAGCGGCTTTTCCATGACCACGGCCCGGCCCGCCGCGATCGCTTTCATCCCGAGCTCGACGTGCATGTCGGTGGGAAGGCAGATGTCGACGATGTCAGCCTTCGCCATCAGCTCTGCCTCCGAGGCCATCGGCGTGGCTTTCCATCGATCGATGTAGACCTGCGCCTTCTCGGCATCCGGCTCGTAAAACACGAGATCGACGTCCGGCATTTTCCGGTATTGGCGAGCATGGACGTTCCCCATTCCTCCGGCGCCCAACACCCCCACGGTCAGCATGCACGGGAGGATACCGGTCGGGACGGCGTTGGGCGTGCGGCGTTCGGCGTCCGGGCCACTGCGCCCCTCCCCCTTGTTGCGATGGATCGTGCGCCACAGGGGGAAGGGGTTGGGGATGGGGGTGAAGGAGCTTTGAGCTGTGACCATCCGGGCCAGCTCAGCACTCCTATCGCCTCAGCTCACATAGGCTTCATCGTCCGAGATCGGCTCGACCTGCGCCTGGACCTTGGCCGCAGACTCATCCATCATCGGCCGGACCTCCATGAACTTCCGAGACGCGCGACAGACCTCGCAACCGAGCACCTGGAGCTGCGAGATCACTCGCTCGTCCTTCGTGTTGCCCTCGTGATCGAACAGTTGCCAGGCCTCGGAGATCGGCACCACGAGCGGAACCGCCCAACCGCGCAAAGCGCGCACGACGAACTCCATCGTGTTCACCGCCTGCAAACCGTGCGTTCCACCCGCCGCGCTGACCAGGCCGATGACCTTGTCCGTGAGGTAGGCCGGCTCGCGATCGGCCAGCAATTGGAACCAGTCAAGCGCGTTTTTGAACGACCCGCTGATCGTCCCGTGGTACAGCGGGCTCGACCAGATCATGCCGTTTGCCGCATGCACCTTGTCCACAAACTCCAGCACCGCCTTTGGCGGATCCGGGCAACGAGGGATGTACATCGGCAAGCTCATCTCGCGGATGTCGAGCAGTTCGGTCGTTGCGCCTTCCTCTGCTGCGCCTTGCACGGCGATCCTCAGCGCGGCGAGACTGTTGGAGTGCTCGGCAAGCGAGCCGCCAAGACCAACGACCAGCGGTTGTGGCATGTCTCTAGGACTGCCGCTTCCCGAGCATGTTGCATCGCAATGCCCGGACTGGATTAGTGGAGACGGATATGGAAACGTGCACCGGGATGCTTCAGTGGATCAGCGGAATTCTTTGAGCTAGGCATCCGGATCAGGAAAGTCTCTAAGGGTCTGGGTCACGCGCGAGCGCACCTTCTCCCATTCCTCGTGCTGCATCATGTTGGTCGCGCGGTCCTCCAGCATGCGGGTGACAAGCTGACGCGCAAGCCGCCGGATCTTTCCGAGAGCCGGCGTATCCATGAACTCCTCGGTCTCTAGCTCGCTTTCGTAGTAGTCGTTGACGATGGCTTGATCCAGTCGGTCCTGCAGCTCAGCTTCGTCTTCGGTCAACAAGATGTAACCGATCTCCTCTTTGGCCCCTCCCCGCTCTATGCGAACGTCCGGCCAAGTATCCTCGCACGCATCGTAGAACGAGTGGGGGTCGATGTCGGCTCCCGGGAGGCCCGCTATGGCCAGGGTCTCCAACGAGCAGATCCTAGTGAGGCGCGCGCCTTCGTTCTTGAGGATTGTGTGTGCCCTTTTCATCTCCTGTATGAGCCTACGACGCCGCCCTTCAAAACCCCTACCGAGCGACAGTTCCACGGAACGCCACGCGCGGGAACAATCCCGCAAAAACCCGGCAGGCTCTGCAACACCAGTGCGGAACTAGGCGTGTATCTATCTGTGGGCCGCACCGCGAGCCCGGGCCAGAGGAAAAATATCCAAATATCCTAGGCCTAGGGGTTGACTTTCGCGGGTCGCCGTGCCTACAATATCCCTTGCGCCCGACCTAGTGTCGACGCATCGCACCTTGAAAGCTCCATAGAGGAACAGTCAGGTAAGTCCAAAATTAGACGGTTCATTAACATGAACCTGTCAACACCGATCTCCAATCCTGCGGTGAAAGCCGGTGGACGAGATTGGTTTCAATTGAGAAAACTAACCCCGTAAGGGGATAGCGGAAAAGCAAACTTTCTTCGGAGAGTTTGATCATGGCTCAGGACGAACGCTGGCGGCGTGCCTAAAACATGCAAGTCGAACGGAGTAGCAATACTCAGTGGCGAACGGCGGAGTAATACGTGAACAACGTGCCCTAAAGACTGGGATAGCCAGGGGAAACCCTGAGTAATACCGGATGTGGCAACGAGATGGCATCTTCTCGTTACTAAATGGTTTTTCGCTTTAGGAGCGGTTCACGGCCTATCAGCTAGTTGGTGAGGTAACGGCTCACCAAGGCGACGACGGGTAGGGGGTCTGAGAGGATGATCCCCCCGAGTGGGACTGAGACACGGCCCACACACCTACGGGTGGCAGCAGTTGGGAATCTTGCACAATGGGGGAAACCCTGATGCAGCGACGCCGCGTGGAGGACGAAGGGTCTAGGCTCGTAAACTCCTTTTTTCGGGAAAGACTTAGGACGGTACCCGAAGAATAAGCACCGGCTAACTACGTGCCAGCAGCCGCGGTAAGACGTAGGGTGCAAGCGTTGTCCGGATTTACTGGGCGTAAAGAGCGCGTAGGCGGCTCGTTAAGTGAGAAGTGAAAGCTCTTGGCTCAACCAAGAAACCGCTTTTCATACTGGCGAGCTGGAGTGATGCAGAGGTGGATAGAATTCCCGGTGTAGCGGTGAAATGCGTTGATATCGGGAGGAATACCCGTGGCGAAGGCGGTCCACTGGGCATCAACTGACGCTGAGGCGCGAAAGCGTGGGTAGCAAACAGGATTAGATACCCTGGTAGTCCACGCCCTAAACGATGGATGCTAGGCGTAGGAGGTATCGACCCCTCCTGTGCCGCAGCTAACGCATTAAGCATCCCGCCTGGGGACTACGGCCGCAAGGTTGAAACTCAAATGAATTGACGGGGACCCGCACAAGCGGTGGAGCATGTGGATTAATTCGATACTAACCGAAGAACCTTACCCAGGTTTGACATCGAGGGTAAGCCTATGAAAGTAGGCCCTCTCCCACAAGGAGACCCGAAGACAGATGTTGCATGGCTGTCGTCAGCTCGTGCCGTGAGGTGTACGGTTAAGTCCGCCAACGAGCGCAACCCTCGTCGTGTGTTACCAGCGAGTAAAGTCGGGAACTCACACGAGACCGCCGGTGTAAGCCGGAGGAAGGTGGGGATGACGTCAAGTCAGCATGGCTCTTACGCCTGGGGCTTCACACATGCTACAATGGGCGCAACAGAGGGCAGCAATACCGCGAGGTGGAGCCAATCCCAAAAATACGCCCCCAGTTCAGATTGCAGTCTGCAACTCGACTGCATGAAGGCGGAATCGCTAGTAAACGCAGGTCAGCTATACTGCGTTGAATACGTTCCCGGGTCTTGTACACACCGCCCGTCAAGTCACCTGAATTGTCTTCACCCGAAGTCCGTGGCCTAACCGCAAGGAAGGAGCGGCCGAAGGTGAGGGGGGTAAGGGGGACTAAGTCGTAACAAGGTACCCGTACCGGAAGGTGTGGGTGGATCACCTCCTTAAGGATCTGCACTCGTCACCCCATTGGGGAGACGACATATCCAGGTCGAGATTTATACTGATGACGCCTCGTGGAGCTTTTAAGGCATCAGGCCTCGGTTCGTAAGAACCGGGGCCTGTTCGCTTTTTCAGCGCTCCCTTCCCTGTCACGAAGTGATGGGGGAGAGCCGCACTAGGACGACGGCTATCTAACTCCAAGCGTTTACGGAGTCGGAGTGGACGCATCAAGCAGCCTTAGCCAGCTCTTCTTGTAGAGCAGCAAAGAAGTCGTCGACCGCATCGATTCGCTTCACGCGCTCGAATCCGGTGAAGTCTCCGTGCCGCTGCGCCAGATTCAGCCACTGCTTGAGACGCTGGACACCCTTCGGTCCGATCCGGATCCCGCACCGTTCCGTCCAGCCGAGCAACGCTCGCAACAATGGGATCCAATCCGTCACCGGCTCGCGTGCCGGAATCCCGAGCTCTCGCGCGATTTCGTAAGACAATGACGGACGAGCCAGGGCGCCGCGGCCGATCATGAAGTGGTTGCAACCCGTCTGATCCCGGCAGCGCAAGAAGTCGTCGAGCGACCAAATGTCCCCGTTCGCCACAACCGGAATGCCCAGTGCCTCTCGCACGACCCCGATCGGCTTCCAATAGACAGGAGGCGAATAGCCTTGCAGTCGCGTCCGCGCATGGATGGTGAGCCACGACGCGCCCCCCTCCGCCGCCATCGCCGAGTTCTCGTAGACGGCGTCGATCGAATCCCAGCCGAGACGGATCTTCGCGGAAACCGGGATCTCTCGAGGCACAGCGGCCCGTACGGCGGCCACGATATCGCGGATCCTGCAGGGATGATTCAGCAGGGTTGCGCCACCATCGTTGCGGTTGACAGTCGGCGCCGGGCAGCCGAAATTGATGTCAATCGCCTTCGCGCCGGCGCGGCAAGCATTGAAGGCGGACAAGGCCATCCGATCCGGATCGCCGCCCAAGATCTGGACCTGCACCGGCAAGCCGGTCGGCGTCAAGCTACCTGTGGCAAGCTCCGGTACGTCTCGAAGAATCGCTCGTGCCGGCAACGGGTCAACACTCACTCGGACGAACTCGGAAACGGCAAATGAGAAGGACCCGATCTCGCCCTGCAGCGCCCGCATCGGAGCATCGGTGAAGCCATCCATCGGAGCCAGTATCAAAGCGGGCGTATCGAAATGAAGCATGGGCGCCTGGAACTTAGACTACTGCGAAACGGAAACATTCAATACGACGGGCTCCGACTCGACATTGTGAACCAACGACCCATGCTCCAGCAACTCAAGTGGAGCCGGGCCACAATGCAACAGTGGCCACGCGCGTGAACACAGAGTCGATAACCCGGGACGAGGTCCTCAGCCTCATCGACCGACTGGTCGACAAGGGCCTTGCCCTCTGGGAGGAAGGCGGCCGGTATCGGCTGCTCCATACCGTGCGCCAATACGCTGGCGACCGCCTCGCAGGAACGACCGAAGGCGAGGGCATCCAGTGCCGGCACTTTGCCCACTACTCGGAATTCGGCAAGGACACTGAAAACAAGGTCCGAGGGCCGGATCAGCACGAGTGGCTGCCGATCTTCGACGACGAGTACGACAACCTTCGCGTCGCTCTCGACCATGGCTTTGCTCATCAAGAGCACGCGCCTGAGGCCATGGAAATGACCTTCAACGTAACACCCTACTGGTTCATCCGCGGGCACTTCGACGAAGCGGTCTCCTACTATGAGAAGGCGCTCGAAGCTTGCCCGCGCGAGCCATCCGATTTACGCGCCAGGCTTCTCAGGCGTGCGGGCATGATGTGCACTTATTCCCGCGACGATCGGGCCGGCACGTTCCTCGAACAGGCGCTCGAGATGGCTAAGCAAGTGGGCTCGCCGTCAACCTTGGCGGATGCCTTCTTCTCGCTCGGCGGATATTTCAATTTTAAGAACCGGCTGGACGACTCGGTCCCACTCCTAGAACGCTCCCTCGGCATGTTTCGAGTGCTCGGCGACCCTTATGGCGAGGGCTTTGCGCTCAGCATCCTCGGCGATATCGCCCAAATTCGCGGGGACCTGGACAAGTCCCTGGGACTGTTCAATGAAGCCCTCGATGTCCGAAGGCGGACGAAGGACGACCGTGGGGTGGGCGCGGCCCTTGTCTCGTTGGGCAGGATCCACCTAGATCAGGGCCTGCGTGAAAGCGCTCGCTCATATCTAGCCG
>JAXDKF010000173.1:0-26796 GCA_034667265.1 Fimbriimonadaceae bacterium | reverse complement strand
CGCTCAGCCACATCATGCCTTCCTGGGCCTTGCTATCGTCGTCCATGAGCCAGACGTCGATCTTTCTGCCTCGGGCGGTGACGGTTGCACGCTCCAGCTCGCTCAGCTTGTAGATCCTGCGATCCTTCAGATCGTTCGATTGGATCGGCGCCGAAGGCTCTGCAGCCGGAATGTCCGCCGGCGATTCCACGGCAGGAGGAGGAGCGGTAGTAGTTGCTACCTTAGTCGGCGCGGCAGGCGCAGTCGGCAAGGTATCGCAGCCCAGCGCGAAGGCCGTCAGAATTGCAAGCAGGACTGATTTCATTTCGCCTCCGCAGCCGGCACGAAGAGGTCGGCTTTGCTTTCGTATTCCGAGATCTTGTCTCCGTACACGAGGGTCGTGCCGATGAGATCCAGGCCCTCTACGAGCGCCTGCTTGGTCACGCCGTTTATCTCGAACGCCAAGGTCTGCCCATTCACATTGACCGTCTGGTTTGGGAGATCGATCGTAGCCTCGGCTCCCGTTCCTGCACCCGCCAAGATATCGTGTGTGTCCTGGGGGAGTTCGACGAGCAGCAGTCCGCAGTTCGCCGCGTTCTGCCGGAAGATGTCGCTGTACCCGGGCGACTCCGCAGTCGTGCGGCTGACCACCGCGCGGAACCCCGCCTGCTGGATAGCCCAAACCGCGTGCTCCCTCGAGGAGCCGCACCCAAAGTTCGTGCCGACCACCAAGATTGTTGCGCCTTGCGCGTCCGGCTGATCCAGCGCGAAGGTTCCTCCACGCACGTCATGGAACAGGAGCTCGCCGTAGCCGGAGCGGTTCACGCGAGAGAGAAATCGGGCCGGTATGATGCGGTCGGTATCGACGTTGTCGGCGTCCACCACGGCAATCTTGCCGGTGTGTGTGCGAAAGGGCTCCATCCGCCGAATTCTGGCACAGAGATTGCGTGGATAAACGATCGAGTGCCGATGGAATCCATCGGTAGCTCTCCTTACCTTATCGTTTGCCCGCGACTAACCTTGCGGGCACTCTTTTTTGTCGAGCTTCATAATCTCATTTCGAATGCTCGTTCCTTCCCGGGAAAGCTATCTCGCCCAGACCGGCGGCACACGCTCCATGCCCGTGTACCGGGAGGTCCTCGCGGACCTCGAGACGCCGCTCAGCGCCTACTGGAAGCTTGCCCACGACGAAGATTGCTCGTTCCTACTGGAGAGCGTCACCGGCGGCGAGCAGCTCGCGCGATACAGCCTGCTTGGCGTGCGTCCCAAAGCAGTTCTGCGAACGAAAGGTGAGAAGCTGTCTTGGACGCGCACAGGCCAGAAAGATGAATCGCGTTTGCAACCGGGGCAAGATCCGCTGAGCGTTCTGCAAGAGGCAATGCCCGCCTCTCCTATTGCCGTGCCGGGTTTGCCGGTGTTCGTGGGTGGCGCGGTCGGCATGTTCGCCTATGACCTGGTGCGTTTCTTCGAGCGGCTCCCAGATTCCACTGAAGACGATCTGCAGATCGACGACCTTGCGATGATGTTGACCGACGCGGTCGTGGTCTTCGATCACGCGAAGAATTTGATACGGGTGATCGTGCTGGCGGATGGGTCGGAAGCTGGGTACGAGTCGGCCTCGGCGGAAGTTGTGCGCATCTTGGAGAGACTCTCAGAGCCTGCGCCGGCGTTGCCCCACGGCGAGTTTGAAAGCCACGAGGTCACGTGCAACCAGACGCAGGAACAGTTCCAGAGCAACGTCTCCCGGATTCGCGAGTACATCGCCGCAGGAGACGGGATCCAGATGGTGCCTTCCCTTCGGCTTTCCACGCAGGTTGACGCCCACCCGCTGACCGTCTATCGGGCGCTGCGGTCTATCAACCCGTCGCCATATATGTTCCTGTTGCGCTTCGGCGACTTCGATCTCGTTGGCGCTTCCCCCGAGCTGCTGGTCTCTCTGCACGGACGTCAAGCGCGTGTTCGCCCCATCGCCGGTACCAGACGCAGAGGAGCCACTCCCGAGCAAGACAACGAGCTCGCCCAAGACCTGCTTCAGGACGAGAAGGAACGCGCGGAGCACATCATGCTGGTCGACCTCGGGCGCAACGATCTAGGGCGGGTCTGCACCTATGGCTCCATCACGGTAAACGAGCTGATGGTCATCGAGCGGTATAGCCACGTCATGCACATCGTGAGCGACGTCACCGGCGAGCTACCCGCCGACAAAACCGCGTTCGATCTTCTCCGCGCCACCTTTCCCGCGGGCACCGTATCTGGCGCGCCGAAAGTCCGAGCCATGCAAATCATTGACGAGCTCGAGCCCACTCGCCGCGGACCCTATGCCGGCTCGGTGGGATTCTTCTCGGCTACGGGAGACATGGACATGTG
The DNA here is from genome assembly GCA_034667265.1 of Fimbriimonadaceae bacterium. GTDB lineage: Bacteria > Armatimonadota > Fimbriimonadia > Fimbriimonadales > Fimbriimonadaceae > JANYLD01. Next base: position 24,450 of record JAXDKF010000173.1, on the reverse strand, counting down.
CATTACGATCCGTACGATCCTGATGAAGGATGGCAAGGCCTACGTCCAAGCGGGCGCGGGGATCGTGTACGACTCGGACCCCGAGAAGGAGTACGAGGAATGCTTGAACAAGGCGCGAGCGTCACTCGCCGCTATCGACGCCGCACAACGAGGCCTCGTGTGATCGCCTACCTGCCACCCGTGAGGATCGCGTTCCAGCAGATGTAGGCGCAGATCGCCGCCCCGCCGGACAGGAACGCGAGAACCGCGGAACGCCCACGATTCCCTACTGTCGCAAAATCGACGGCCGTTAGGAAACCGAACAATGCTCCCATCGGCGCGATCACGAGCCCGGGAAAGAACGCGAGGTAGTAAAGGAAGTCGCCAAACGCGTAGCCGTTCTCCCAGCCGAAGTAGGCGGTGCAGATCCAGTAGAGCAGGATCAGATTGGAGACGATCAGCAGCGAGAGTGTGCCGATCCACCAGCCCTCGGTTGCAAATCTTTTCATGGCAGCCCTTGAGATTCTGAGTGCTCAGCACTCAACGCCTAACACTCAGCGCTCTTTCAGTGTAAACCCATTTCGGCGGCCAAACGTCTCAGGATTTCTCGGTCGTAGCGGTCCATCTTCGAGGCAGCTTTGTGTTCCAGGTCCGCCTCTACTTCCATTCCGGTGGCGCGGAGGAGCAACTCCAGCAGCCCCTGGTACAAAGGCTTTTCGGGATCGAGGTCGCTTGCCAGTCGCACCGCTTTAATAGCTTCCGGCTTGCGGCCGGTACACCAGAACGCCACGCAGGCACGCTGGTAGAGGAAGTCGTCGCCGGGAGAAAGCTCGATGGCCGCCCGCAGTGCGTTCAGCGCCTCGTCGTAGCGCTTCAGGTCGATCAGCAGATCGCCGACCCAGTAGTGATAGAAGGACTCGTCCGGCTTGGCCGCCACGGCGCCTTGCGCAGCTTCCAACGCGCGCTTCGGCTCGCCCATATCGCGCAAAGTCTCGGCCAGCTTGATCCGCAAGAACGCGTTGCCGGGCTCCAGATCGATAGCTTTTTGCAACTTCTCGATGGCGTCTCGCCAGCGGCCATACCGCTTGTAAAGATCGGACAGCCCGAGGTGAGGCTCCACCGCATCCTTCCGGATACGAAGTGCCTTCTCGTATTGGCGCATGGCTTGAGGCGCCAGGTCCGCGTACTCGTATACACCCGCGAGATCCACCAAAGTGTCAGGATTGGGATCCTCGCGCTGCTCGCAAGCCTTCTTAAAATGCTTGATAGCCGTTTCGTAGTCGCCATCGCTCATGCTCTGGCGACCCAGCTCCTCGCTCTCCGCGGCGTCCTTCCCTTCCTTCTTCTTGGGCGAACTGGCGGGAACGATGCTTGTGGCTCGTGGGAGCTCGAGCTGAAACAACTCGGCGATCTGGCTAAAGGAAGGCGGCTCGGACATATTGGATTTCTACTCCAATTATCGCAGCAAGAACGGTGCCGATTACTTCCGGTCCACAACAACCGCCTTGTACCGCGTCGCATCTTGGATCGGCCGGATCGTCACCGTGGCCGGATAGCTGCCGCCCGAATGCGGAATCGTCATCAGCGTCATCCACTTGGACGCCCCGGGATCGAGGTGCACCACCGCAAGCTGAGTCTCGCCTTTAGGAGGCAGCGGCTGCGTCTTCTTAAGTTGCCCGTTGACCACAAATAAGGCCGCCGCATAGCCCGCGCTTGCCTCAAATACGACTTCGACGTCCGCAGGTGCGTTGGTCGAGTTAATCATGTTGGCGCGGATCGTGTAGACGACGCCGAAGTTGCCCTCGAGCGCCTTGTCCTGGCTCGTGTTCGCGATCGGCTTCTGCCCGATTCTCACGAAGCCATACCGGCCACCCACCTGGTACTCAACGTCTTCCTGCTTGAACGGGTTGGGATAGATGTGGGTTGAGGTTACGGTCGGCCCCTGGTCGTAATAGCTGATCTTTGGCGAGCCCACAAACCGCCACGGAGCTGGGCTGTTAAGAGCGGCCATCCACCGAGGATCCGCTTCGAAAGGAGGAATCGCATCGGCTCGAACGAGAACGCTGTCGGGCCCGTCCAGCAAGCGCAGTGCGCACAGGCCGCTCATGGTGTCCCCTGGCGTTAGCTTGCGCAAGGAGATCGGCATCGAGCAGCGGGCGCCTACGGTCACGACCTCGCCCGAATTCGACATCCAGTGGCGAATGTATTGATCGGCCGCCATGAGGCCGGCCAGAACCGGGTTTTTGTCGGGCTTGCTGTCTCCCGGCATGAGGAGCAGCCTTGCCGGCGTGTCGGAATCGTTCACGACCTGCACGCGCACGCATAGCGGATAGAGCGTGTCGTTCACGTGATGGTAGAGCAACCGAACGGGGCTGTCGCGCAGGAGCGGCGATGAGAAAAGTGGCCCGGTCTTCTTTAGGCTCTCGGGATCGTTGCAGTACCAGAGCTCGCCCTCGGACCGCTTGGCGATGGGGAGATTTTTGACCGTGACCTTCACAACGCCTTCATTAGCAATGCTGCGCGGTCCGTTCACATGAACCGGTACGTCGATGACCTGCGAGCTGCCGATCTCGAGAGTGCTCACAGCGCCGACGTTAAAAACAAGGTTTGCACCCGGCACGGCTTTGACTTGGGTGCGAAGGGCGCCTTCGATCGCGCCGCGCATCGTGTCCTCGCTGGCGGGATAGCCCGTGATCGAAGCCGTGATGTTCTGAGGGAATGGCGCCGCGTACGGCCAGACCTCGACATTCAGGTTCTGGGTTGCATCGCCGGCTGTGATCGTTAGGGTGGCCTGACCCTGTCCGGAGGTTTGGATCAGCAGGCCGTCGGGTCCTTTCTGAGCCTTGGCGACTTTGTAATCGGAGCTAGTGATCGTGGCCGCGAATGCTTTACTTCCGGTGAGCTTGACGGTCCTGTTCTCGCCCTGCGGGATGCGCATAGAGGTCTGCGGCAGCTTTAGCGCGGGAAGGGAAAGAGCGCTCTTGAGGGATTGGAAGAGGTTCGTGGCGAGCCCTTCCACGCTCGTGCCGTTTGCGCTGGCCTCGTCCGGAGTGAGAACCGTGAGCAGGGAGGCGCCCCGCATGATCTTTCTATCTTCCCCGCTTCCGGTTACCGTAACGGAGCCGGTGGAGTTGGTCAGTCGCTCCACAAACAAATTGGCTCGGGCTTCGGGGGAGAGACCGTTGTAGGTCGTCTTGAACTCGACGACGGGCACTTCATTAACGATGACAGTCGCACCGTTCGGCCGAATCGGCCCGGTTTGCGCGTGCACTGCCACAGCCAACAGCGTGGCTACGGCCGCAAATGCGTGCCGAAAAAATCTCATCCTTGAAGCCATCAGGTTACCAGCCAGTTCAGTTATTGGCCGAATACGTCCATTCGAGACGTTTGGGGGCGAGTTTCTGTTTCCCCATTTCAGGTTGCGGCAATCGAGCTTGGACGCTGGAGAGCGATCAAGCCAAGGTTCGAGCGTTCCCGTAAGGTCCAAGGCCTAGCGCCGTGCATTGCTCGCCGATCTAGTAAATTCGCTTGCATGCACGCTCGCTATGTCCTTCCACTCCTACTCGTGGCGTCTGTAGCCGCAGCTCAGAACAAATACGACGCCGTTACCAAGCCGCTGAACGACAAAGGCATGGCGGAGCTTGGCGCGTACAGCCTTCTGACCGAGCTGACCACAAAAGTGGGCGCGAGGCTCAGCGGTTCCCTCGAGGCCGCGAAAGCTATGGAGTGGGGCAAGGCGACGATGGAGCGGCTTGGCTTTGAGAACGTGCAACTCGTCCCGTGTATGGTGCCGCACTGGGTACGCGGCGACAAAGAGGACCTGGTGATGATCGACGCATCCGGTGCGGAGACCGCACTGACCTGCTGCGCGCTTGGCATGAGCGTGCCGACCCCGGTTGATGGGCTTACGGCGGAGATCGTCGAGGTCACGTCGTTTGCCGATGCGGCAAAGCTCGGCGATCAAGCAAAGGGCAAGATCTTGTTCTTCAACGAGCCGATGGATCCCACGCTTACCAGCACGTTTGGCGCCTACGGCAAAGCCGGACGCCAGAGGTTCCAAGGCCCCGCTACGGCGGCCAAGCTTGGAGCGGTGGCCTCGCTGAATCGCTCTCTGACCCTCGATCCTGACGACGTGCCTCACACCGGGACCACGAGCTACGACAAGGACGGAGTAAAGGTGCCTGGCGCTGCCCTCAGCATCGTCGCGGCGAACAAGCTTCATGATGCGCTGCAGCGTGGTCCGGTGCGCGTGCGACTTACGCTGAACTGCCAAACCCTGCCCGATGAGCCATCTGCGAGTGTCGTTGGTGAGATTCGAGGCTCGGAAAGACCTAACGAGGTCATTGTGATCGGCGGCCACCTCGATAGTTGGGACAAAGGCGTTGGAGCGCACGACGACGGAGCGGGCATCGTGCATTCATTGGAAGCCTTGCGCTTGATTAAAGAATTGGGTTGGAAGCCAAAACGGACGATACGAGCCGTGCTGTTTATGAACGAGGAGAACGGCGGTCGCGGCGCGGAAGCCTATGCGGAACACGCCAAGACTGCGCCGGAAAAGCACATCGCCGGCATCGAGTCAGATTCAGGTGGCTTTGCTCCCCGAGGATTTAGTTGCTCCCTTGGTAAGTCCAAAGGGCGACGGCTGAACAGGTGGCTCGCGGCGCTTTCCGTTTTCGAGGCCGAGCGCTTCAGCTTTGGAGGAGGCGGCGGTGCGGACGTTGGTCCGCTGGCCGCGCAAGGGGCTGTCCTCTTCGGGCTCTCTCCAGAAAGTCAGCGGTACTTCGACTACCATCACTCGGCCAAGGACACATTGGACAAGGTCAATCCGCGAGAGCTAGAGCTCGGCGCGTTGAGCATGGCTGCTTTGGCCTGGCTCATTTCGGAAGAGGGTCTTCCCTGACCTGTGGGAGTGCGCGGTTGGAGAGTCCCCTGGGCCAAAGGTTAACTCGCTCCCCCCTCCCATACGGCCTCGACAACCTCGTAGCCGGGCCGGGGGAGCAGACCCTATCTAGCCATTTCTTGCTTCTTTCTGAACCGCGATCAGATCCTTCATCACCTGGAAGCGGTCCGACAGCCCGAACGCATCGTGCAGGTCCTCGTACAGCTCAAACAATCGTGCATACACCGTCACGGCGATCGGATCGGGCAGGTACTGCACGTCCTTGAAGCCCGTCATGGCGGCTTGGGCGGTTTGCACGTCTGCGTGAACACTGCCGACCACAGAGCCAAAGATCGCAGCGCCTAGGGCTGGCGCTTGTGCGCAACGGCTCAGGCGGATCGGGCGGTTCAGGACGTCCGCATAGATCTGCATGGCCATCGAGCTCTTCTCCGCGATGCCGCCGCAAGCCACGACATCTTCAATCGTCACTCCATGCTCCTCGATGCGCTGGATGATCTTGAGCGCGCCAAAGGCCGTCGCCTCGATCAGCGCGCGGTAGATCTCCGCCGCCGTGGTATGCAGCGTCTGGCCGACGAGCAGACCGCTCAACAGCGGGTCGGCAAGAACGTTGCGGTTGCCGTTATTCCAATCCAGCGCAATCAAGCCGCTCTCACCAGCGCGCAAGCGCGAGGCGTCCCACGCAAGCTCTTCTTGCGACTTGCCGCAAACCTTCGACCACCACGCGAAGATATCGCCAACGGCAGACTGCCCAGCTTCGATGCCGATCATCCCGGGAATCACCGATCCATCCACGATTCCCGCGACACCCGGAATATCCGGCACGTGGGACGCCACCATGATGTCGCAGGTGCTCGTGCCGATGATCTTCACGAGCCGGCCTGGACCGACACCGCTTCCCACAGCACCCGCATGGGCGTCAAGGATCCCCACGGCCACTGGCGTGCCGGTCCGCAGGCCCCACTTCTCGGCATGCGCCTGTGCCAGCCCACCCGCCTTGCGGTCAGACGGATACGCTTTCTCGTACAGCCGATCTCGCAGCCCAGCCAAAGCAGGATGGAGCGCTGCCAGAAAATCTTTGTCGGGCAACCCTCCCCATTCACCGGAGTACATCGCCTTGTGCCCGGCCGCGCAGACGCTTCTCGGCACCTGGCCCGCCTCCTCGAGACAGAGATAACCGGGAATGAAGTCGCAGAGCTCCATCCATGTGTCGGTCGGACCTTCGACGAGGATCGGCTCCAGCCTCGCTGCGCGAAGGATCTTCGACCAGAACCACTCGGACGAGTAAGTGCCGCCGCACTTTGCCAAGTAAGGCCGGCCCTGCTTCCGCGCAAGGTCCGTGATTTCTTCCGCTTCCGCGTACGCCGTGTGGTCCTTCCACAGCCATGCCATGGCGTTGGTGTTGTCGTGAAACTCTTCTTCCATCGCGACAGGAAAGCCGTCGTACATCGTCGGCATGGGTGTGGAGCCTGTCGTGTCGACTCCGATTCCCACGATGTGCGCGGCATCGAAATCTCCGGTAGCGCGCGCTACTTTCAACGCCTCTTGCATCGCAAGGTCTAGCGAGGCGTGATAGTCGAGCGGGTTCTGACGCGCGAGGTTGTGATCCTTGGGATCGGTGATCACCCCTTCATCACCGCTCGAGTACTGCGCCACACCTGTCGCGAGCTCAGAGCCATCTGCGCAATCGACAATAAGCGCGCGCACGCTGTTGGTCCCGAAGTCGAGCCCGAGTGCGTACTGCGCCATCGGTGGAAATGTACCTACGTCCAACGCGGCTGCCTCCAGGAGCACTCTCGCGCCCTAGACGATCTCGGCGCCTCCACGTTAAATCCGTTGCATCCGGCCAGCCAAGTAATCTGAACCTATGGCCGATCTCTCTTCGATGAAGATGAACCCGCCCGTAAACAGGCTGCGCGGACCATTGCCGAAAGTCGGGATCCGGCCCGTCATCGATGGCCGATGCGGCGGCGTGCGCGAATCTCTCGAGGGGTTGACGATGGGCATGGCCCAACGCACCGCCAAATTCATCTCAGAGAGCATCAAGCACGCATGCGGTCTCCCGGTCGAATGCGTGATCGCGGATACGTGCATCGGTGGCTTCGCAGAAGCCGCCGATTGCGCTGCAAAGTTTCAACGTGAAGGAGTCGGGCTCTCGCTAACCGTCACACCGTGTTGGTGCTACGGCACCGAGACGATGGACGACGACGCGCTCCGGCCGAAAGCCATCTGGGGATTCAACGGCACGGACAGGCCCGGCGCCGTCTACCTCGCCGCCACGCTCTCCGGTCACGCGCAGAAAGGACTTCCCTGCTTCGGAATCTACGGCCGCGACGTGCAAGACCTAAGCGACGAGAGCATCCCGTCAGACGTGCAGGAGAAGATCTTGCGCTTCGTGCGTGCGGGACTCGCAGTGGCCAGCATGCGCGGCAAGTCGTACCTCGCCATGGGCGGCGTGAGCATGGGCATCGCGGGCTCGATGGTGGACCCGAGCTTCTTCGAGAAATGGCTCGGCATGCGCGTGGAGTCGGTGGACATGAGCGAGTTTCTCGGCCGCATGCAGAAGGGCCTCTTCGATCAAGGCGAATTTGAAAGAGCGATGAGCTGGGTGAAGGCGAACTGCAAAGAGGGCCACGATCCCAACGCCGCGGAGAAACAACGCTCGCGCGAACAGAAAGACCAGGACTGGGAGACGAGCGTGAAGATGGCGCTCATCGCGCGAGACCTCATGGTCGGCAACCCACGCCTGGATGCACTCGGTTTCCCGGAGCAAGCGCGCGGGCACAACGCGATCGCGGGCGGCTTCCAGGGCCAGCGCCAATGGACCGACTACTTCCCGAACGGGGACTTCATGGAAGCGATCCTCTGCAGCAGTTTCGATTGGAACGGCATCCGCCAGCCATATGTCGTGGCTACAGAGAACGACTCGCTGAATGGTGCATCGATGCTGCTCGGACACCTACTAACCGGAACGGCCCAGATGTTCTCAGACGTGCGCACCTACTGGAGCCCGGAGGCGGTGCACCGAGTAACCGGGCATAAGCTCCAAGAAGGTGCGGACGGCGGAATCTTGCACCTCATCAACTCCGGCCCCTCCGCTCTCGATTGGACTGGCCGGCAACAGAAGGACGGAAATCCCGCGTGCAAGCCGTTTTGGGACATCTCGCCAGAGGACGCAGCGGCCTGTCTGGAGAACACCCAGTGGTGCGCCAGCGATCTCGGCTACTTCCCGGGCGGTGGCTGGTCGACCGACTTCACGACGGAAGGCGGCATGCCGGTCACGATGTGCCGCATCAATCTGGTCGATGGCCTCGGACCTGTCCTTCAGATCGCCGAGGGAGAAACTGTCACTTTGCCAGACCGCGTACACGACATCCTGGACCGACGCACGAACCCAACGTGGCCCACTACATGGTTCGCACCGCGTGTAATGGTCAACGGCGCGTTCTCAGACGTGTACACGGTTATGAACAACTGGGGCGCGAACCACGGCGCGATCAGCTACGGCCACATCGGCGCGGACCTCATCACGCTCGCCTCCATGCTCCGCATTCCCGTGGACATGCACAACGTGCTCGAGCCGGCGTTCAGGCCCGCGAGCTGGTCGAGGTTCGGCACAAGCGATCCCGAAGGCGCGGATTTCCGCGCGTGCGCAAACTACGGCCCGCTTTATAGGTAAGCCGCTGGGTCTTAATGCCTGAAGGCAGAGCAACTCCGTTGCACGATGAAGCAAAGGGGGAGTGCGTCGCCGGTCGTGGGCGGCGCCACCGAAGATCTCATGCTGACCTGCCTCATCGCATCGCTTTCATTTGCCGTACCTCAAGCCGCGTTAGCGGCAAGCCCGCTCAAAGCCGACCGCCTCGCTCCGGCCACTTACTACCAGGTACTTCTCCAAGCGCGCAAAGACGCGGCAGCGGGCAAATTTGAAGTCGCGGCATCGGCGTTCGAGCGGCTCGCCGCACAGAACCCCGATTCAGGCGAGGCCTGGCTCAACCTCGGCAACTCCTACTACGAGCTGCATCAGCCGGCAAAAGCGATCGAGCCGTACAAACGAGCCTTTGCCCTTGGGCACGGCGCACCGGAGAACAACGCTTACAACATCGGCTGCTGCTATGCCCTGACCGGCGACAAGAAGCAGGCGATCGAATGGGTGGACAAGGCCCTCGCGTTGCGATTCGAGGACAGGGCGCACCTCCAGACCGATACCGATCTGAACAGTCTCCACGACGACCCCCGCTGGAACGAGCTGGCCGGCCTACCCCCCAAGAAGACCGCTTCACGAGACGAGAAGTGGCGCTACGACATCGACTTCCTCACGACCGAGATGAAGCGAATGCACTACCGCTGGAGCATGGAGGGCTTGCCCAATAGCGTGTCGGAAGGCGCGAAGAAGCTCAAGAGAGATGTGCCAAAGCTCGACGACGGCGAAATCATGATGGGCCTGCAAAAGCTGATGGTCCAGCTCGGCGATGGTCACAGCACGATCTACCCCTATTCTCCGGCTATCAAGATCATGCGCCTGCCGTTTCAGGTTTACCGGTTCGAGGAAGGAGTCTTCATTCTCGACGCGGACCAGACGGACCTTAAAGGATCGAGGGTCTTGAGCATTGGCGGCAGGCCGATCGAAGAGCTCTGGTCGAAGCTCGGCGTGTACGTAAGCCGGGACAACGACAAAGGGATCGATTGGATCGGACCTCAATTCCTGGTCGTGAACGGCGCCCTTCGCGAGTTTGGTGCAACCGCGCCCGACGACAAGGTCACCGTGAAGGTCTCGAAAGAAGGGCAGGAGAAAGAAATCTCGTTAACGCCCATTCCCGTGAGCATCGATTTCTTGCATCACAACAAGCTGGTACCGGCGGACCCCACCTCCGCCCCGCTCTACCTGCAGCGCCAGGATGACTTCTACTGGTCTAAGGCGATGCCCGAAGCCAAGGCACTCTACGTTCAGTTCAACCAGGTCGCCAGTAAGAAAGGAGAGTCCCTTCCCGCTTTCGGCGTGCGTCTCCGAAAGGATTTGGAAGCCGATCCCGTGGAGAACCTGATCGTGGACATCCGCCACAACAACGGCGGCAACACCGACCTCGAACCCGAGCTGATCCGGACTCTGATCTCCTACAGCGCCCACGGCGGGCGGATCTTCCTGATCACCGGCCGCAACACGTTCTCGGCTGCTCAAAACTTCGAGAACGATATCGTGCGCATGGCGGGGCCCATCGTCGTCGGCGAGCCCAGCTCATCCAAGCCGTTTTTCATCGGCGAGAGCGCGGAGTTCGTTCTCCCCTATAGCCAGCTCCACGGGTCGATCTCTACCCGGCTGCACACCGTCAACGCGCGCGACCAGCGCGTTTGGATCGCGCCGGATATCCCTGTTCCGGTCACGGCGGCTGACTACTTTGCGGGCAAGGACGCGGCCATGGATGCGGTGCTGGAGGTGATTCGGGACGTAAATGGTAAATCGTAAATAGTAAATGGCCCGGAGAGATCCCCGTTACAATGAGTCTAGTCATCATCCGGCCGGGAGTACATCATCTCGGCCGGGTCAGCCGTCGACCGGGACCGTCCAACCCGCAGTCGGATACGTGGGATCCCGGACGTGCTTCCCGAAACCTTCTCCCATGCGTTACCCAAAGTTTGGAAAGCTGACACCGGCGGTGTTACGATGAAGGCAAGATGTTCGAGGACACAAGCGGCAGACTGGTCCGATCCGAAGAGGAAGCAGTCGCCTACATTTGGAAATTCATCGCCGAAAACCTGGTTCAAACCGACCGCCATGTTACGGACCATTCCCGCGACTTCGACCTGTTTCTGCCTTGGCTTCTAGAGATCACAAGCAATTTGCGCGTGCCTGAGAGCGAGGAACCTCTACCGATCTTCGACCTCGAGGGCATTTACATGGATGCCGCTTGGAGCATGGTCATGCAGGGCTACCTGCGCCCGGGCCCAAGGGTGATCACCGGCGACATTCGGGACGGGTACGGGAAAGGCTTTTCCTTCACTCGAAAGGGCGCCAAGAGGTTCTCCGAGCTTCGGCTGGCGGAATCCTTCCAGAGCCCCGTGCTTGGCGTCACGGCCAGCGAGCGTTGACCGCTACGCCATGAGCATTAAGCCTTGAGCTTTGAGCTTTGAGCTTTGAGCTTTGAGGGCCAAGGACGAGGATGGGCCTCATCTTGCGTCGCCTCCTGAATCCAGAATCCGGCTCGCCCAATACCTTAAGACCCCAACACCCAATAGCTGCATCCCCGCACCGTCACTTAGTACTTCCTACCTATTATCAGTATAAATGCCAGTACGCTGTAGATAGGTGAAACCGATAGGTGTTAGAGAACCTGGAGGAAGCAAATGGACGGATCAAAAAACTTCAAACTGGCGGGGATGGGCCTCGCGCTCGCAGCCTGCCTAACGTCCATGACCATCATCGCGCAATCCTTGACGGCCATGGGTGGTACGGTCTCGACGCTCGTGAGAGCCGCGAGTCCAGCCTCGATGGTGACCTCCTTTGTTGCAGAGCGCCAGGCCGCTGTGGTAAGAGCGCCAGAAGTACTTGCTCAGCGGAACCAACCGATGACCACCGAACCTCTGAAGCCACAAGATTTCAGGGTGGCAGGCGTTGGCGCGATGGACCTCAAAGGTAACGGCTTACAATCAACCCAGCAGAGCCGCTTTCCGCTCGCGAAGAAGCAGGGCCAATCCATGAGCGCAGTCAGCCCTGAGTGAGACTGGATGAACTGAAAACGGGCTCGTGCCGGTCATCGGCACGAGCCCGTTTTGCTGTTTACTGCCCGCCAAGGATTCGAACCTCGATTAACAGGGCCAGAACCTGTCGTCCTGCCATTAGACGAGCGGGCAATGCTCTGGGAGCAGAAATTGTACCTGCGGGGGAAGCAGGTATTGGGTTTTGGGTGTTGGGTATTAGGTGTGCTGATACACGGGCGCCCGACCGCCTGTCCGACCCCAATACTCAATACCCAACACCCAATACCTTTCCCCAGCTATAGTTGCTTCCGGAGGGTCCGCGCGGAAAGGCGGACGATTCATTCATGAGAGGACTGTTAGCTTTACTTCTGCTTTTCACCGTCAGCTTCGGATTCGCTCAAATGGGGGCCCCAATCCCTACCGAAGAGCTCAACAAGGTCGACTTCCTCCTGGGGGATTGGACCGGCGAGGAATCCATGATGGGCCAGAAGAGCACGTCCAAGACGCACTCAGAATGGGCTTTGGGGGGCCGGTACGTGCGAACGAACGTGACCTATCAAATGGGGCCGGCGGCGCCACCGGTCGAAGGCATGCACATGCTCACCTACGATCCCGACAAGAAGGTGTACACGGCCTGGTGGTACGACAGCGCGGCGCCAAACGTGATGTCGATGAAAGGAAACTTCGAGGGCGACAAGCTCGTGCTCATTAGCGATCCTACGCCGATGCCGAACATGCCCGACGCGATCTTCCGATCCACGTGGTGGAAGAAGGGAGACAAGGGACTGGGCTTTACCCTGGACATCAAAGAGGGTGATAAATGGATCACCATGGTCGACGGCGATTACAAGAAGAACTGACCGCGCAACGAGTGGGCGACGGTTCGAATCGCCAACTGCGTCTTCACGCCACGATCTACCGTCAAAAAACTTGTGAGACACCTTGCCGCAATACTCGCCATCTGCTGGATGGCCTGTGGATGCAACTCGACTGACGCGAACGACCTCAAGCGAGAAGCGACCCAGCTCGGCAAGACGGCGCAGCGAGCCGCCACGAACGCCACCGTTGCCGGCAAGGTTAACGCAGCTCTGGCTCTTCGCAAGGGTGTGGAGATGAAGGGGCTCCACATCGAGGCGGAAGGCGGAAAGGTGACGATCAGCGGCCACGTCCGAACGCCTGAGGAGAAGAAGCTCGTGCTAGAGGTGGTCAACAACACGCGGGGAGTGGATCAGGTCGTCGACAAGCTTCGTGTGGAAGCGGAGAGCAAGCCGGCAGCCGATGCCTTGAAGAAGTGATCGCCCTTTGCGCGTTGCTGGTTCTCTCGCGCCAAAGCACTCCCACGCAAGTTAAGGGCCTCATCGATCCGGGCCGCTGCCGGATCCGGATTCCGATTGCGGGGCGGGAGTACACGCTGCTGGTCGATACGGGCAACCAAGGATCTCATCTGCGGCGCGACGTCAAGGCGCAGATCCTTCGCGACGATCCAGCAGCGACGCTGACCCTTGGCTCCGGATCAGTGCCAGTCAAGGGCTTGGATACGGGCGATTCCACAATCTACGACGAGTATCCGCCGATTGAAGGAATTCTCGGCATGGACGTCTTGGCTGATCTTGTGATCGGCATCGACTACAGAAACAAAAACCTGGTAATCCTGCCGACGGGTGGTGGCGATTGGATCGGACGCGATGCGACCGCCGTACCGCTCCTTTATGAAGAGGACACAACTTGTCCTTACGTGGCGACGCAGTTTGGGACATCCGTGCTGGACACCGGCGCGACCGTCAGTCTGATGCCAAAGGACGCCACGTCCTCGGCCTCAATAGTCAAGACCCGGATCACACGGCCCCTAGAGCTCTTCGACGCCTCGCCTGGAGACGTCACACTGGCCATAGCCACCAAGCTCGAAGTCGCCGACCGAACGCTGTTCTGCGCGCCTGTTCTTCTCAGCGACGTTGCGGATCGAGGTGTGGTCGCGCCTTCCCTTCTCGCGGATCGCATCGTAATCGATCTCGCCGACCGGCAATTATGGCGGCCGGCCAAGACAAGAAGCGCAACCACGCTGTGCCAGGCCTTGTCACTGCTGTTTCGGGAGCGGGTCTTCGAAGACAAGGGGGGGCTCTATTTGGATGCCAGCCTGGCCGGCCTGCCCAAGAAAGAATTCGCAAAGATCGTCAGCGTCAACGGGCGGACGGCAGCCGATCTATTGGCCCTCTTTGAACGGCGCGATCCGAAGGCGCCCGAGATTATGCGGAACATGTTCAACGCCCTTCGCACCGGATGCAAAGCGGTCATGCAAGCGGGATCCAACCGGTTCACCATGGTTTTGAAAGCCTCGTAACGAAAAAGCCCCGGAGCTGAAAAGCTCCGAGGCTAGACCTTCGAATTCCGTTAACTAACCCGCTTTGCGGATCATGTCTTCGGTCATCAGGATCGGGTGGACCTCTTCCTCGTCGATGATGCCTTCCGGCACCACCACTCGCTTCACGTCCATGTTGCTGGGCACTTCGTACATGACATCCAGCATCACCTGCTCAATAATCGCGCGGAGGGCCCGAGCGCCAGTCTTTCGCTTCAGAGCTTCCCTTGCGACCTCGCGCATGGCGCCCTTCTCGAAGATGAGCTCGACGCCGTCGATGGCGAAGAACTTCTGATACTGCTTGAGAACGGCGTTGCGCGGCTCGTTGAGAATGGAGACGAGAGCGTCTTCGTCCAGAGTGTCCAAAGAGGCGATCACGGGGAGTCGCCCAATGAACTCAGGGATCAAACCGAATTTAAGAAGGTCCTCGGGGAGCACGTTGCGCAGCACGTTCGGATCGCGCTCGGTGCGGCTCTCGGGGTGGGCTCTGAAGCCCATGACGTTCTCCTTCATGCGGCGCCGGATCATGTCCTCGATGCCTTCGAAGGCTCCGCCGCAGATGAAGAGCACGTTGGTGGTGTCGATCTGGATGTATTCCTGCTGCGGGTGTTTGCGGCCGCCTTGCGGAGGAACGTTGGCCACCGTGCCTTCAAGGATCTTGAGTAGCGCCTGCTGGACGCCTTCGCCGCTCACGTCTCGAGTGATCGATGGGTTGTCGCTCTTACGGGCGATCTTGTCGATCTCGTCCACATAGATGACGCCCCGCTCGCAGAGCTCCTTGGCGTTCCGCGGGTCGATGCTCTCCGCGGCTTGGTAAAGCTTAAGAAGGATGTTCTCGACGTCCTCTCCCACGTAGCCGGCCTCAGTCAAAGCGGTGGCGTCGGCGATTGCAAACGGCACATGGAGCATCCGGGCGAGGGTCTGGGCGAGAAGGGTCTTGCCCGAGCCGGTCGGGCCGATCATGAGAATGTTGCTCTTCTGGAGCTCGACGTCGTCGTTGCTTCGATCGCTGATCCGCTTGTAGTGGTTGTAAACCGCAACGGAGAGTGACCGCTTGGCCACGTCTTGTCCGACGACGTAGCCGTCCAGGTAGCTGACGATTTCCTTGGGCTTAGGAACGCTGGTAGACGTGTGTCCCAAGACGTGAGCTCGCGTTGCTACTTGAGGAGCGGCTGCCGGAGCACGGTCCTGCTCGTTATGAAGAATATCGTTGCAGAGGTCGATACAGTCGGCACAAACTGCGCCGTGTAGCCCTACGATAAGCTTCCGGACTTGCTCCTTCGTCTTGCCGCAGAGGCAACACTGGTCGCGTCGTTCGATCGGTTTCGCCATGCAAATTTTCCTATTCTATGGTTCGGCTTATCTCATTCCGCTTTCCAGCACCTTGTCGCAAAGCCCGTAGGCCACCGACTCTTCGGCTGACATGAAGTAGTCGCGGTCACAGTCCTTCCGCACCTTCTCCTTGTCCTTTCCGGTGTGCTTCGCGAGGATCTCCATTAAAGTATCCATCGCGCGATTGATTTCCTTCGCCTGAACGTTAATATCGGCTGTTGTGCCCTGAAATCCAGCACTCACCTGGTGAATCATTACGCGGGCGTGGTGCAAAACGTAACGCTTTCCGGTGGCTCCACCTGCTAAAAGCACTGCCCCCATCGAAGCTGCCTGCCCCACGCAGATCGTGGCCACATCGGGCTTAATGATCTGCATCGCGTCATAAATGGCCAATCCGGCGCTTACGGAGCCGCCGGGGCTGTTGATGTAGAAATCGATGTCCTTGTCCGCATCTTCCTTCTCAAGGAACAGCAATTGGGCGACGATTAGGTTCGCGACGTAGTCGTCTACGGGCGTTCCCAAGAAAACGATTCGGTCCTTTAGCAGACGCGACCAGAGGTCGTAGCTGCGCTCACCGCGAGCGGTCTGCTCAATGACGTACGGAACTCCCACTATGATCTCCTCATCGTCGTTGCGTTCATCCATGCAATTCATGGGCCAAACTACGCCCTTGCGCTGCCCGCCATCTCTTTGACGTCAGCCTGGGCAGCGAGAAACTCGCGCACCTTATGCGAGATTGCGCGAAATTGCAGTTCGTTCATGGCGTTCTGCTGTTCGAGCAGCTTCACCAATTCTTTCGGTTCGACGCCCGCCTCGCGGGACATTTCTTCCAATTCTAGGTTCAAATCTTCGTTTGTGAGCTTCATATCCTGCTGGTTGTAGATCTCTCTCACAAGCAGGGCCCGCTTGACTTCCGTCCGCGCCCGATCCCGCCAGTTTTGACGGGTCTCTTCGAGGGTCATTCCCTGTTGCTGGGCGTAATCGTCGAGGGTCTTGCCGGCCTTGCGCTGCTCGGCGGCGATCTCGGTTTCGCGCTGCTCGGCGATGGGCTCCCACATATTGTCCGATACCTCAACTTTGCTGCGCTCCAGGAGGCCGTCCAAGAGCTGCTCGGCGACGATCTTCTCAACCTCGGAGCTGACCGCCCGCTCCATGCCTCGACGGATCCGATCCTTCAGGTCGTCGACGCTCTCGGTCTTGAGACTCTGGGCGAAGGCGTCGTCAACCTCCGGCATGCGGAGCGCGCTGAGTGAATTGAGGGCCACGAAAGCCTTGAAGGACTTCCCTGCCCAATCTTTCTCCTGGAAGTTCTCTGGGAACGTGAGATCCACGTGCTTGACCTCTTCCACCCGCATATTTGCGAGGACCTGGTCTAAGGACGGGAAGGTCTGGCCCGCAATGACCATGAAGGTCCTTGCCTCGCCTTCTTCCCCGTCGGCCTTGATGTTGACCACGCAGACGTCGCCATCGGTCACGCCTCGCTCCGTAATGGTCTCGCGGGTACCCCGGCGTTGACGAAGCTCAAGGATCTGGTGCTCGATGTCCTCGTCCGTGATCTTGACGGCCGGCTTCTCTACCGGGATGCCGTTGAGGTCGCCGAGCTCGACTACTGCAGGCAGGCCCACTTTGATGATGAACTCGCCCTCAGTCTCATTCAGCTTGGTGACTTCAATCTGCGGACGGACGGTGGGATCGGGCTCGAGGGCTTGCTGCTTGATCGCTTCCTTGTAGCCATTGCCGACAACCTGCTGGATCGCCTGGTCGTACAACTCGCCCTTGTCGAGGTACTGCTCGACGAGGTGCTTGGGCGCTGTGCCGGGCCGAAACCCGGGAAGCCGGACTTTCTTGGCAAGCTGCTTGGTAGCTTTGTCGAAACCGGATTTCACCTCCTCGGGATCGCAAACGACGGTCAGCTTTACGGTGCACGGATTGAGGTCTTCTCGGGTGATCTGCATAGTACAAATAAGGTCGTTTCGAAGTAGAAGTCTACCGCCTTCGGCTTCAGCCTTGGTTAGGCTAACAGGTCGGCGAGCGCGCTCTCGAGGGTAGGAAACTTGTAGTCGAAGCCAAGCGTTTGAAGGCGCCCGGGTAAGGCACGCTGGCTGGCGAGCGTTACCTCGGTGGGCGGCAACTTGATTAACGCGCCCAAGCTGAGCACGGGCTTGGGCACGTTCGGAGCCCAGGGGCGACGCATCTGCTTCCTCAACTCGGTCATGAGCTGTGCGTTGGTCACCGGGTAGGGACCGACCGCGTTAAGTGGACCTTCAAGGCGCTGGTCTACCGCAAGGGCGAAGATCCTTGCCACGTCATCGACGTGGATCCAGGGAACCCACTGCTTGCCACTTCCAAGGGCAGAGCCGAGTAACAGCTTAGTAAGCCGCCTGAGCAGGGGAAACGCGCCACCCCCGCGCCCGAGGACGAATCCGATGCGGATCGTGGACAGCTTGGTTTCTGGGCATAGGCAGTCGGTCTGGGCGCTCTCCCACTGTTTGCAGACTTCCGCGAGACGATCGGCGCCGGCGGGAGAGGTCTCGTCGACCGGCTTGTCTCCCGTGCTTCCGTAGTAGCCGACCGCGCTGGCATTGACCCACACCGCGGGCGGACGCTTTGCCTTCTCGATTGCCCTGGCTATGGCTTGGGTGGGCTCGACGCGAGAGGTTAAGATGCGCTCTCGCTTTGACTGGCTCCATCGGGTGAACACGTCCTCCCCCGCCATATTCAGGACGGCTTCGGCGCCTTCCAGTTCTTGCGCCCAATCGCCAACCGTCTTCCCATCCCACTGGACAGACTTTGCGTTTTGCGCCGCCTTGCCGGATCGCGAGAGCACGACGACTTCGTCGCCGCGGCTCGAGAACTCCTTGACGAGCGCTTGGCCTAGGAATCCAGTGCCTCCGGCGATAACGACCTTCATTGCTCCGCACAGTCTATCGGTGTCAGGTTGCTTCACGCGGAGGCTCGGAGAACGCAGAGACGCGGAGGGACGCGGGTCGAATCGATCTTCCCTCGTCGCCGCACAGATTGCAGTGTGTCCAACATGTCGTGGCACTGAACATCGAAGGTCGGAATCAATCCTTTGCTAATCCATCCACTGCTTGTGCAGCGACTGCTCGATGCCAAGGTTCTGCAGGATCCGAGCAACGACCGTGTCCGCGAGCTCCTCCAAACTTTGGGGACGCGAATACCACGCCGGGCACGCGGGCAGGACGATGGCTCCGGCTTCCGCTAACGTCGTGAGATTGCGCAGCATGATCACGTTCATAGGCATCTCCCTCGGCACCACGATCAGCTTTCGCGATTCCTTAAGACACACATCCGCGGCGCGAGTGAGCAGATCGTCGCTGATGCCATTGGCGATCCGCCCGGCGGTGCCCATCGAGCAGGGCACGATCACCATGCCGTCGTGGCGGAATGACCCGCTCGCGGGCGGAGTGAAATAGTTCTTCGAATCGAGGAGCTTCACATTGGGAAGCTCTTCTCCCAACCATTCCCTTGTTGTAAATCCCTCACGTTTGGGAGCGACGCCAAGCTCAGTCGCTGCGACCTGGAGAGCCTGGTCGCTAAGGATGAGGAAGATTTCCGAATAGTGCTTGGCGGCCTGGATGAGGAACCGCTGGGCATAGATTGCGCCGCTAGCCCCCGTGATGCCAACAACGAGCTTGCCTGTCCCCATGCAGCCTTAACTCTACCGGCAAGTCAGGACGCGACTAGTGGGGTGACGGTGCGTCCGGGTTCTGGTCCTGCGGACGGATATAGCGCTTGCTCGGCTGCCGTGGCGGCATCTGGCTCGGCAACGCCTTGATCGGATCGGCCGGCTTCACGATTGAGATCTCGTTGGACTTGGTCGCAACAACGTACGTCCCCAAGATCGCGAGGGCCACCATGGTGCTGATCGATACGGTCAAAAGCAGTTTAATCAGCGCGCTCTTCATGCGGCATCTATCCCGACTTCAAGGAAACACCCTTAAAGCAAAGACATTTAACCACACTTTATATGCGGCTGCCAATCTGGTGGATGCCAACTGCCGCCAAATAAGCAAGCAGGCTCATGTAAGTAAACATAAATACGGGCCACTTCCAGGAGTTGGTTTCCCGCTTTACGGTCGCGAGCGTGGACATGCATTGGCAGCACAGGGCAAAGAAGACCATCAGGCCCACCGCCGTCAGCGGTGTCATGAGAGGGCGCCCGTCCGGCCACCTCGCGTCGCGCATTGCTTGCTGAAGAGCTTTGGGGTCCTTCTCGGTGTCGGTCCCTAAGCTGAAGATGATTCCTAGAGAGGGCACAACCGTCTCCCGCGCGGGAAAGGCGGAGAGGATCGCCGTGGTGATCCTCCAATCGAAGCCAGCCGGTACGAACACCGGCTCGATGCCTTTTCCAAATCGACCCAGGTACGAGTGGGCCAGCTCTTGCTCCTGGACGTGGTGGTCGATGACATCCTGCGAGGCACTAGGGTTTCGCCGGGTGACTTCTGTTTGATACCTAGCCCGCGCTTCGTTCGATCGAGGGAAGAAGGACAGGCCCCAGATCAAGATCGACATCACGACAATCGTGGTGCCGGCCGTGGTCACGAACACCTTCGCGCGGAAATACATCGCAAGCCAGACGTCGCGCCAACGCGGCCATTGATAGGGGGGCAGCTCCAGAAGGAACGGCAGGCGCTTCCCTTTGATCACTCCCCTGTTCAAGAACCAGACGATGGGAATCGCCACGAGGAGGCCGAGCAGATGCATCGCAAACAACGCGAAGCCCGCCCAGATGGGGCCGTAAGGAGCGATGAACGCGCCGATGAGCAGCAAGTACACGGGCAGCCTTGCCGAACAGCTCATCAGCGGCGCGACGAGAATGGTGGCCAGGCGGCTCTTGGAATCCGGCATCACGCGCGCGGCCATGATGCCGGGGATCGCGCAGGCAAAGCTCGAAAGCAGAGGAATGAATGCGCGACCGTTCAGACCGCACCAGCCCAGAAGCTTGTCCATTAGAAAGGCCGCGCGGGCCAGGTACCCGGTGCCCTCCAGAAACGCGATGAAGAAGAACAGGATGAGGATCTGCGGCAAGAAGACCAGCGCCGATCCCACTCCGGCGATCAGACCATCCACCGCCAGAGACTTGAGGATCGGCACATTCTCGAGATGTGGCCCGATCAGACCTCCCACAAAGCTAAAGCCCTTGGAGATGAGGTCCATCAACGGCTGCGAGAAGGTGTAGATCGATTGGAAGACCAAGTACATGACGCCGAGAAACACGCCGAGCCCAAAGACGCGGTGGGTCAGGACGTAGTCGATGCGATCCGTCAGCGGCCTTTGGCGGCCTTCGACCGGTTGTGGGACGGTAGCGCGTTGCACCATGCCAGCCCACTGGTATCGGGTTGCCGTGTCGGCGGGAGGAGCCTGCGCCGGCTCGATAGCGGCGATGGCTTTGGCTTCGTCGAACGCCTCGCGTACTTCTGGAAAGTCGCTGAGATAGAGCTGCATTTCCTCGCTGGGATCGAAGAGCGACTCTCTGACTTCGCCCGAGGTCACGTCCATCCCGATTCTCGCGAGTCTCTCCCGCAGGAGGGCGATCTTGCCTTCGAGCGCATCCGGGCCACCGAGCTCCAGCTTTGGGATGCGAGGCGCAGCCAAGTTCTTTGCGATCGCCTCCTTGAGCACGACCATGCCTTTGGCTTTGTGGCCGTTGACGGGAATGACTTCGGCGCCGAGAAGATTTGTGAGACGCGCGTAGTCGACGCGCCTGCCATCCCGCTCGATCCGGTCCACCATCGTAAGAGCGACTAAAAGCGGGATGCCCAGGTCCGCGAGCTGGGAATAAAAGAAAAGGTTGCGCTCCAGGTTGGAGGCGTCCAGAACGCAGACCAAGAGGTCCGGCTTGCTCAGATCCGTGCACTTGCCGAGGATCACATCGGCCGCGACACGCTCGTCCTCAGACCTTGGAGCAAGACTGTAGAGGCCCGGCACGTCGATGCAATCGATGCGCTCCCCTTCGAGCTTCAGCTCGGCCGAAACTTTCTCGACCGTGACTCCGGGGTAGTTGCCGACCTTCTGGCTGGAGCCGGTCAGGGCATTGAAGAGCGATGTCTTCCCTGCGTTGGGGTTGCCGACGATCGCAACCAGGCGGGTCTGGCTAGGTGACGTGACCGGCGCGACGACGGCAGATACGGACATTAGGAGATCGCTTCGACCTCGATGCCCTGAGTCTCCGCGCGCCTGAGGCACAGCCGGTAGCCTCTGACATCGATCTCAACTGGATCGCCAAACGGCGCTACTTTGA
Source organism: Fimbriimonadaceae bacterium (assembly GCA_034667265.1). GTDB lineage: Bacteria > Armatimonadota > Fimbriimonadia > Fimbriimonadales > Fimbriimonadaceae > JANYLD01. Next base: position 2,928 of record JAXDKF010000173.1, on the reverse strand, counting down.
CCACGCGGAAGGTGGTCCCCACCGTGAGGCCCATTTCCTGGATCCTCTGCAACGCTTCGGAAGAGCTCGCGATGCTCACAATGCGTGCTCGCATCCCTTTACGAAGTTTCGCGAATCCCATGGAAGTTGCGGCGGGAGCGGACATCTTTTCTCAATCTACCCAAAAAAGTGTTCTTTCAGAAGCGGCTCTAATATTTGTAGCGCAATTGAACCTTTGTCCAGTTGCCTATGATCCGTTGCCTCGAATCGCCCCCACAAAGAGTAACGGACAAAGAAGCGCGTTGGTTGGACCTTTTACCGAATTAGAGTCCCTAACGCTTGAATAAGGCCGGATCGGGAGTCGCATTAACCTTGAGGTTGACCCTCCAAACCGTCGTCACCATAACGCCCGCCGTCTGTCCAGTCGGATCGGCGATCTTCTCTTTCAGAACGTGCCGGAGGAGATCGCCCGTATCCGAGATGGCCATCTGATAGCCTCCACTGGGCGTGGCCTCCTTGTACGACCGCCATTCGCCGCCCACCAGCCGGGCGTGCATGCCATCGATAGTTTCTTCGCCTTTATCCTCTAGAGTGGCGAGCTGGCTCTGGAACAGCCGAAGATCGCCGTTGTTAGCGATTGCCACGTCGAGCGGCGCCGGCTTCATGTAAAGGCCGAGTGCGCCAACTTGGTAAATCTCGCCGATCGTCAGTGCGAAACCTTTTTGGTTAACCGGCTCGAGGAGCTCGCTCGAGGGCTCGCTGCCGAGGAACGTCGGAGTAGAGCCCGCTGGAATGTTGTAAACGAACCTCGACCCGTCGCTTACGATCCTGTAGGCCGGCCGCGGCGCTCCTTCAAAGACTTGCTTGACGTAGAGCTTGCTGGGGCGCTCGTACTGCACGTCCGTCGTCCCGTGCAAGGCGTTCTTGAGCTGCTGGCCAGTTTGAGTCGCCTGCGCCTCCGCCGTTTGGGTGTATTCGATCTTGCCCACCAGGGTGTTAGCCTTGGCGTATCTCGCAAACATCTTCGAAACCAAAATCGAAGGCTTCAGAGCGGGCTGATCCTGGGCCTGGGTGAAGGCGACGACGGCGACAATGGCGGTTAGCATCCGTTTATCCTGACGTCTCAGCCGCTTTCCACGGTACGTCTTCTATCTTTTCGTTCCTGTTTGCCGTGCGTGCGGCCACGAAAAGCCAGTCAGACAAGCGGTTGAGGAACACCAAAACCTCTTTTCGCACAGGTTCATGGCCGTGCAGGCAGAGCACTGACCTTTCGGCCCTCCGGCAAACGCATCGAGCAAGATGCAGATGGGCTCCCAGCTTAGATCCGCCGGGCAGGATAAAGCTTTGCAACAGGGGCAGGCTCTCGGTCTGCGCGTCGATGGACTTCTCCAAGCGCTCCACCACGTTGTCCGCGAGTGGCGCGACAGAGATTCTTCCGCCGGGCACACACGCGAGCTCCGCACCGACGTCGAACAGCGCGCTCTGCAGCCACTCCAAATTAGAGTCCAGCTCGCTTCCGTGGCCCGCGGTCCTCGCCAGGCCGATCGTGGCATTGAGCTCATCCACATCCCCGATGGCCTGGATCCGATCCGATGCTTTGGAGATTCTCGATCCACCCACAAGTCCGGTATGGCCTTTGTCGCCGGTCTTGGTGTAGATCTTCATGGGGGGACAGGTGTTGAGGTGTTGAGGTGTTGAGGTGTTGAGGTGTTGAGGTGTTAGGGTTTGGGCCTCAGCACAAGAGATACAAATCTTGGCAGGAACTTGGCCTTGGAGATCTTGGAGGGATTGAGCATGAGTCTCCAGAGCCATTCCAGTTTCAGCCTCTGAAAGACATAAGGCGCGCGTTTCGCCTTTCCACTGAAAACGTCCAAGCTGCCGCCGACTCCCATCGCGATTGGCGCACCGATGATGTGCTGCGTCTTCCGAATGAACTTCTCCTGACGCGGGATGCCCATCGCCACGAGGAGGATGTCGGGTTTCAGCGCTGCGATCTCCTGCGCCACAACCTCGTCGCTCTCGGATGGGAAGAAACCGTGACGCGCCCCCACGATGTTGCATCCCGGATGCTTGAGACGGAGCTTTTCCGCGGCGAGGTCGGCCACTCCAGGCTGCGAGCCCAGAAGAAAAATCCGCCAGCCCCTATCCGCGCTCATGGCGCACAGCTCGTCGGTTAGATCGACGCCGCTGACCCGCTCCTTTATTGGCTCGCCCTTCTTCTTGGAGGCCCACAGGACGCCCGCGCTGTCGGGCGTGACGAGATGCGCGGTCCGCAAGATCTCCATAAACTCGGGATCGGTCTGCGCTTGCACGATGCCGCACGCATCGGCTGTGACCACGATGTGCGGGGTTCGTGACTTTAGGAACTCGTCCAGCCGTGCCAAAGCTTCAGGCATGTCGAGACGATCTACGGCTACGCCGAGGATGTCGACTCGGGGACGGTTCTTAACAGGGGCTTGAATGGTCATCTGACCTTCGGCGGAAGTTTACACAGCCGCTTCTTTTAATGACGCGCAAGAGGCCCGTTCATGCTTCCTCGATTTACTGCTTTTCACGGCCTGGGAACCGCCCGGATTCAAACCCCAACCAAGCCGGGGCCCACAAGCAGCGGTTCCGGTTCAATTGCCGGCCAGTCGTCGGGGGCGCTCAGGCACCGCAGGTAGAACTCTTCCGCCTCCTCCAGGATCGCCCCTTGCGCGCTGAAGATCGCCAGCACGAGAAACTCCTGCCGATCCATCGAGAGCTTTGTAACCCGGACCTGCCAACCCAAGCTTTCCAGGTACTCGGCGACTTGCTGGTCGGAGGCCGATCGCAGAATGTCGGCTGTGTAGAAGCGGCCCAACTGCGTGAAGCCGATAACCTCTATATCGAGAACGCGAGGCAGATACCTATCGAACTGCCACACCAGGATGTAACCGGGTCGCTCTACTTTGAATGCGTAGTCGATGA
>JAXDKF010000172.1:0-3679 GCA_034667265.1 Fimbriimonadaceae bacterium | reverse complement strand
GGCCGACGCAAGACCCTCGTCCAGAGACTGCACGGGTTTCCAACCTAGCTCGTCGCGCGCTTTCTTCGCGTCGACGAGCAAGGTGTCGCACAATCGAGACGCCATTCTTCTCTTGCCCACCGCCGCGAGTAAGCCTTTCAGCAGAGTCGACGGCACGCTAATCAGACGCGGCTTGATATCCATAAGGCGGCAGATTCGCGTGTACAGCTCCGCCGTGGATACGTCTTCCCCGTCGGCGACGAGGTAGGTCCGACCCGCCGCGTTCTCATGGCGCAGAGCTATGGAGATGAGTGCGCAAAGATTCTCAAGGCCGATTAGGCTTCGCTTGTTATGCACTGCGCCCAGGGGTAATAGTCTTCCCTTTCTGGCGAGCCCGAGGAGCCGTCGAAAATTGCCTGGAACGCCCGGCCCGTAAATGAGCGGCGGCCGAATGATGACTTTCTCGATGCCGCTGATATTCGCGAGAGCTTGCTCGGCTTCCCACTTGGATTGCGAGTAGTCGTCGTGAGGACGCGGCTCGTCCTCTTCAGTGAACGCCCGTCCGTTCTTTGCGAGCAAAGAGTTGTTCCCGTTCACCCCGATGGAGCTGATAAACACGAACCGCTTCACGCCCGCAACCGCAGCCTGCTCGGCCAAGCGCCTCGTTCCCTCCGTGTTCACTCTCCTGTGTTCAGCCAGCGGATCGGCGGCAGTTTCCTCGAGCACGTGGGCGCGTGCGGCTAGGTGCACCACGGCATCTACTTTCTCCAAACCGGGCGACCAATCGGTGTCAGGGCCCACTGCGTCCACTTTAAAGGGCTGTCCCGCAGTGGCCGACACAGGATTGCGTGTGGCCGCCACCACTTCATGGCCGGCCTCGATTAAATAGGGCAAGAGGCGTCGTCCAACAAATCCTCCGGCGCCAGTCACCAGAACTCTCATTAGCTCGTGAGGAGTCCTCGGTAGAGTTTCATTGTCGCCTGGCGGACTGCGTCCGGACGGAAATCTTCTGCTCTTTTGACCGCCGCCGCCTTGAATGATGAACGTAGGGCTGAGTCGCCTAGGATTCGGCAGATCGCTTCTCGTAGCGCCCCCGGATCTTGCGGCGGAACGGTCAAGCCGGTTTCTCCATCCTTGCTCACCCACGGCACCCCCGTGGTCAGGCTCGTGTTGATGACCGGCAAGGCGGATGCAAGCGCCTCCATCTGCACGATGCCGTAGGCCTCCGTGTTCGCACAAGACGGGAGCACGAAGACATCGGCCAAGGCATAGTAGGCGGCCAGATCGTCATCGGAAACGCCGGACTTCCAGAAGACCCTGTTGCCCATCCCGAGCTTCTCCGCCTGAGCTTTCAATTCGTTCTTCAGAGGGCCATCGCCCACCAACAGAAGCACCGCATCCACGCCAGTCATCGCTTCCAACAAGAATTGCAGGCCCTTGTAATACACAAACCGACCGACGTAGAGGACCACCGGCACGCCGTCAGGAACGCCGAGCACATTACGAACCTCTTTCGCTTTCTGAGGTGAAACTTTTCCGATGTTCGGCAACGAGACCATGAACGGGATCACGTGGCACTTATCCTTGCGCGCCTGCAGCATCTCCGACGTGTTTCGCAAGTTCGGCGAGGACACGACGATCGCGTCCGCTCGGTCCAACAGTCGCTCAAACGCCGGCCCGTAAGCAAACTTCAGCCAGCGTTGTCGAATGATGTCCGAGTGATAGTGGACAACTAACCTGGTTCGCAATGTGTTCAGCTTAGGCAGGCTCCACGCAGCTAAGGGAAAGGGCATATGGAGGTCCACAACTTCCCTGCCATTGGTCATTTGCGCAAAGAGCTTAGGAAAAGACGGCGCAACGGGCATTCCCAAAATGGTCCGGACATTGCCCGCCAGCGTCACGGGAACTCCACGTATCGTTCGTTGAAGAGTGTCTCGTCCGGAATTGCAGGCGAGGACCTCATTCTGCACTCCTGGCTCCTTCAGCAACTCCTCCGATATCTGCTGAACCACCTTCTCAACACCCCCAATGTAGGGGTAGTAGAACTTGTTGACCTGGAGGACCCGAATCACGCCGTGCGAAGCACCATCTCGTGTGGGCTCTTGGCTCTCGACTTTGAGCCCATCAGCCGCACGAGGCAGTAGGACAGGCACGTTGCGAAAATGATAAACACTCCATTGGCGCCCGAGACCATGTCCGCGATGGGCAGGTGCAGGATCACGGAAACGAAGAACGGATACAGGAGCATGCTGAACAGAGATCCGGCCCTCGCTTTGATCCAGAGGAGTTGCACGAAAGCTCCCAACATGAAGCAATACACAAGCCCGCCAATCACGCCGTAATCGATGAGTACGCTCCCAAAGAACGTGTAGAACAACCCTTCTTTGGGGAACCGCTTGGCGGTCTCGTCCACGCTGGGTGTATCCACGCCAAAGCCGTTGAGAACTCGGATCAGCGGTGCGAACTGCAGCACGCCACCGCTTGGCTGGCGCCCCCTCTCGGACTCGTAGAGCTCAGAAAAGTCGAAGAAGCCGTGGTTGACGTAGTACGTGATCCACGAAACGGTCATCACGCTCTGCGAGATCGCGGCATTGTCGGAAGCGAGCATAGATCGGAAGGGCTCTTGAATATAAAATCCGCGATCCCGCTCGATGATGTCGAGGTACGGCATCGGATCGCTGACGCCCATCGACTCAAGCCTCGATTGCAGCACTTGCGCGCTGTAGCCTATGAATGCGCAGGCGGCGAGCAGAAGTCCGACTCCGAACGCCAGCAGCCGGCCGCTCTCGATACGCTTTGTAGGATCGACGAGGCCGCGAAGCAACACAACCGCCGCGATCATGATGGCTGCGCTAAGAACTAGGCTCCTTCCCCCTTGGATGACGGAGTATCCGCCAAACGCCAGTACGCATCCCCACGCGGCCAATCGCTGCCAAGGAGCGAGCGACCGGTGCAAATAGAGGGAAAGCACGAACGTGACCAGCGCCACCGGAAACAATGCGATCGACAGGGCGGAAAGGATGCCAGGGGCGTGCGGGCCCTCTTCGAGCGAGGCGTTCCGGAACTCGCTGGCTGAGGCATAGCTGGCAAAGTTCTTCACGGCCAAAAGATCGTAAAAGCGAAGGGCGAGGCCGACAGCGGCTACGATGAGCAGGATCGTAAAAGCTCTTCTCGAACCTGTGATCCCCTCGACTGGAAGGCTCTTCACGAGAGGACGCTTGCGCCAGATGAGCGTGCCACCTACAAAGGCGCCGACAAAGCCAAACAGCACGAAATACGCCTCTACGCTCTGCTCCATCGTGTACCCGTTGATGGGCAAGACCAAGCAGATCAGCCAAAGCGCCATCGAAACGCTAAGAACCCCGAGGGGAGACAGGATCTTCGCGCTAAGGGGTTGCTTCACGAACCTCCCGTGCGGGCTCCGTCAACTTCTGGACCATGGCTTCGAACGCGCCGCTTAATAAATCCAGATTCTCGCCTGTGATGCATGCGGGCGATGAAACCGGATCGCTCAAGATCCCCTCGAACGAGTTCTCCAGGAGCCAGCCGAGATAGTGAACGTCGTACTCCCCGTCGTGCTTTGGCTGGGGCTCCTCTAAGTGCTCAGCGACTTCCCAGGGCGAATCGATGCTAGAAGCTGTCGAGAAGCCGGATAGAAATGGATTGGCGAGCACGAGAGACCTCTTGCCATGCAACGCTG
>JAXDKF010000171.1:0-15000 GCA_034667265.1 Fimbriimonadaceae bacterium | reverse complement strand
CGCGATACAGATCCGCGGGCCTCTTCGACTTTGCCTCATAGATCGCATTCAGGACCTCGTGCCGATGCAGGCCGCCAGGACCCCCTTTATCGCCATCCAGAAGTTGCCCCACAGCCAAGCATCCCGTGTGCGCCATGACCATCACAAGCGGGACCTTGAACTCTTGGACCGCGATGTCGAGCATCCACTTTGCACTGTCCGAGGCCACGTTTCCGGGGACTCGGCTGGCGAAGATAGTGCCCAAGGGCTGGTCAAAGACAACGTCCGGCGACACACGGCTATCGGCGCACGCGATGATGGCGGCGATGGGCTTTTGCTGCTGGGCAAGCCGCTTCAAAACGTCGGGGGGATAGACGTAACCGCGGGGTTTACCGGCGCGGAACCGCGCATTGCCTTCGAGGAGCTTGTCCAGCGCAGCTTGCGCTTCTGCGATCATTCGCGAAGGAGTTTAGCGCCTTACACGCGTAAATGGTAAATCGTAAATCGTAAATCGCACATGCAAGGCTCTGCGCGGTGATGTCGACGCATTGAGACCAAGTCCGGGCGATTTACGATTTACGACTTACCATTTACGTTCCCCTTACGAGCTCCCGTAAACAACCTTGTAAACGCCCTCCAGGTTGAACTGCACGGTCATGTGATCGCCGACCGTCGTGTCCTTGTACATCCACATCGCGGCGCCGCTGATCGGATCCGAAATGTTCATGGTCGGCTTCCCTGCGATCGCCGTAACCTCTTCAGGCTGCATGCCGACGTGTATCTTCTCTGACTCCGGCTTGAGCACGCTCGGCGTCTGCTTGGAGGCGCAACCAACGGCAAGCAGAACAACGGGCACGATGGTGAGCCAGAACTTGCTCATATCGCAATTGTCGGTCTGGTATGAGAGCCTCTGGAGCCTTACCGGGAACCTGCCGTCGCCGGCATCCGATCCCGAACCTTCTTGAACGCGTTCAACGCGAACTCCAGGTCCTCCACCGAATGCGCCGCGCTGGGCATGGTCCGTATCCGCGCCTTGCCACGAGCAACCGTCGGATAGGAGATGGACAGCGCGTAGACGCCTTCTTCCCACAGCATGCGCTCCGTCTCTTGCGCCGCGCCCTCTTCCCCGATGTAAACCGGCGTGATCGGGGTCTCGCTGCCCATCGTGTCGAAGCCCGCTTCCTGCAGATGCTGCTTCCACCATTTGGTGTTGTCCCAAAGCTTTCGCATCGGTTCCGGATCGTTCTCCATCACGTCGAGAGCCGCAATCAAGGCCGCGGCCACCATCGGCGGATGCGCGGTGCTGAAGAGGTATGGTCGGCCTCGGTTGATCAGCCAGTCCTTCAACAGCGCCGACCCCGCGATGTATCCACCCACAACGCCAAGGGCTTTGGACAGGGTTCCTAGCTGGATGTCCACGCGCCCATACAAATTGAAATGCGACGTTGTGCCCGCCCCATTCTTGCCGAGCACGCCACTCGCATGGGCATCGTCCACCATGACGAACGCGTTGTACTTCTCCGCGAGCTCGACGATGGCGGGAAGCGGGGCGATGTCGCCATCCATCGAGAACACGCCGTCGGTGATGATCATGCGCTTCTCGAAGCTCTGCGTGTGCTGGAGGATCTTTTCCAGCGCCTCCATGTCTTTGTGGGCATACACATAGCCATCGGACTTTTTGTACTTCGCGCTCGAGAGGCGCACGCCGTCGATAATCGAGGCGTGATTTAGCTCGTCCGAAATCACCACGTCCTTGTCCGTCAGAACCGCCGGGATGCAGCCCGCATTGGCCGTGAATCCGCTGGTAAAGACCAAGACCGCTTCCACGTTCTTGAACTTTGCCAAGCGCTCCTCGAGCTCCTGGTGCACGCTCATGGTGCCGCCGATCCAGCGCACCGCGCCCGCGCCTACGCCCCACTTCTCAACGGCATCCAATGCGGCCTGCCGCACCTTGGGGTGATTGGCTAGGCCGAGGTAGTTGTTGCTGGAGAGGTTGACCACCTCTTTGCCGTTCATCCGCACGCGTCCGCCGGCCGGGCCCTCGAGGATCTTGGGGATTTTGTAGAGCTTCTGATCCTTGAGGACCTGGATCTGGTCTCCGAGCCAGTTCTGGAGCGTTAAGTTCATGCTGCCGAGTTTACAGCAGCCTCAGGATCGAAGCTGTACCATGAAAGCACGCATCCACCCAGCGAGACGACTTTATGAGATTGACCAGGGGTCCGAGCCTCCACGACATCTCCCGCCACATCATGTTGGGACGGCCTGATCGCCTCATGTTCAAGAAGGGCGGCAAATCTTGGATTGAGCTTGTCGTCACGGAAATGCACGTCGTGCGCAACGAAGATAACGTTGCTCGACTGCTCGCCTACCAACCTGGTCACCAGCCGGGGCCGGTGCTGGAGTTCTGGTATGACCTCGAGGGCCGTTCGGTTTGTGATCCGATGGGACAGCCGATCGTGGTGCTTGCAAATGCGATTCTCCAAACCGCGATCCAAGACTCGCATGGCGAAATCCTGATCGAGCCGGATGACGAGAAGGTCTCAGTGTCGTATGGATCAGCCGAGAGCCTTCACCCGACCATGACCCTCCCGAACAACCTGCGAGATTCCCTGATCACTCGGCTTAAGATCATGGCGAACATCTCTATACGGATCCCCCGCCGCGCAAAGGCTTTATCGAGATGATTCACCAGGGCGTCGCGTACGACGGACTCGTCAGAACACGGCCCGGCGAATTTGGCGAGATTCTCCAGATCTCCGTTTCACGCCCTGCCGAAAATGTGTAAGCCGTAACGCCGGCAGCGTCGGTCCGTTTCAACAATGCGGCAGTAAATCCTGCCGCCTAGGAGAGCGTTATGAGTTTCCTGCTCAGTTTCCTCGCCGCAGTCGCCATTGGCGCGCAAACCCCTTTGGGAAAGCCGATCGATCAGAAGCCCATCGCGCGGTACAAGAACCTCGCCGCCTACCCGATTTACGAGTCGCTCGGGCATGTGGTGGACTCCCAATACATCACGCTGGACGAGGGCCTGAAAGCAGGCACTGTTACTGTCTCAGAGCGTGGCAGCACGCCGATCATTCGCATTCGCACTCCCAGCCCGCCCACACCTGCTGGGGGAGAGTATCAAAGCAGCGCGGAAGTCAACACGTTGTGGCTCACCAACAAGAGCGGCAAGAAGCTTTTGCTGATAAGCGGCGAGATGGTCCGCGGAGGCCAGCAGGATCGCATCATCGGCAAAGACACCATCATTCCGCCCGGCAAAGAGCCCGTCGATCTGGGCGTTTATTGTGTGGAGCATGGCCGTTGGAGCGGATCTGCAGGCTTCGGAAGCGCGCCCTCGTCTGTCTCAGTCGCATCTCCGGCGATTCGCAATTCAGCCCAGAACGAGCAGAGTCAGACGCAGGTCTGGGGCAAGGTTAGGGAGTTGCGCGTCTCGAACGGGATCTCAGGCGGTTCGGATGCCTATCGGGCGCTTGCGGCTGACAAGATTGTCGTCGGCAAGGTCGAGGACTATGTCCATGCAATCGACGCCAAATTCCCCGACCAGAAGGCTACGGGAGTGGCGATCGCCGTCAACGGCAAACTGCTGTGGGTCGACAGGTTCGGCAGCAACGCGCTCTTCCGCAAATACTGGCCAAGACTGCTACGCAGCTATGCCATGGAAGCCCTCACCAGCCAAACCCGCATGCCCACTCCGCCACCGTCTGCGGATGAAGCGGAGCGGTTCGTCAAGGCGCGCGACGGGAAGATCAGCTACGAGGTGTCGGAACACAATTCCAAGCTGGTGAAGATCGAGGACAAGCAGCACGTCATCCTGCAGCTCCAGGATCTCTCGACGAAACCCATCTCGATCCTGCACGAGAGCAAGACGGTCAAGTAGGGGCGACCGGCTTGGAACAACCTCAGGGTGTCCAAACCGGGATTTCAGATCAACTCGAGCACACTGTCGCGAGTCGCGGGCTCGCGGGCTAACTCTGGGTGCAAAAGCTCCAGCGCATTGATCCAGCGCTGCCACTGCGCACTCGCCAACACGCCGCTCAGGAGAGGCTCGGGAAGATTCGGCTTCGTGAAATCGGTGTGGCTGTGCGGTCGCAAGCGTTCCGTATGCGCGAGCCGCGCAGGCTGCAGACGGGCAAAATTGATTGCCTCATAGAGAAGGAGTTTCTTTCGGAGCGGCTGGCTCGGATAGCAGCGGCCGATCTCGCACTTCAGTTTGCGCTCCCCAACCCGTAGAGTGAGCACTTCTTCCTCACGCTCGAGGGCAAACCTGTTCACGCGCTTGTAGCGCCTCAGGTAGGTGTGATAAAGAGGAAACTCGAAGATCGGGCCTGCAAAACTCAGGCTAACCAGCACATTGGTCGCGTCGTGATCGACGTGGCCCTGCTCGAACGCGCAGCAGCACACGCGATCAGGCTCTATCTCGCGCATGAGGGTGCGATAGCGCTCCAGGAGGCCTGGCATCTCTTCCGGGAGGCGCCCATCCGAGCCGCGCAGGAAGATGAGGTTGTCCTGGCGAACCCCCAGCCGGAAGGCCACGCTCCTGGCCTCGCGTTCTCGCTCGGGCGTGCTGTGCGCCCAGCACATGAACACCTCGTTGTCCAGGAACACCAGCCGCCGAATCCATGCGCAGATGGCAAGCTCGTCGTCAGGATGCGCGAAGCAGAACAGCCAACGCGCGCTTATGCTCCCATCGAAACATTTCAAAGCAAGCCAAAGCTTGTATGCAAGCTCTCCTTCCAAAACCTAAACAGTGCAATCTCAAATTTTCCGCTATGTCGCCGATCAGGCGCGATGGACGTTCAAGAAGCCAGTGGAAATACCGGGAGCCTTACCGGCTCGAGTCCCGAGCCTAATATTTGTCCCGGAAAACTTGCTCGTCCGGTGGAAGGCGTCGTGCGCGCGATTCTAGGCGCCCTTAAAGCGGAAAGGCCCGGCATTGCTGCCGAGCCTTGCGAACGCTGTCTTAACCTAGAGTGTGATCTCGGATCGAAAGAGGTGATTCGTCCTACCGGCTCCGAGTGGCCCTTGGAACCGGTGTTGCTCAGTTCAACAGCCCTTTCCTCAAATGGGTTCCTGCCGTGCGACTTTTTCGTCGATGGAAGCAGGAGCTTTTACCCCCGGCCCGTGTCAGAGCTTGGCCGCGGCCGGAGGCAGGCGGCTGGACGGGCCGGGCGAGCGAGCCTGAGAAGCAGAAAGGGCGGCGAGCCTACCGGCTCGCCGCCCCATTTCCGAACGCCTAACGCCTAGCGCCGCGGTCGGAACCGCGCGTTGACCGTCTCGTCGTCGCCGCGATCCCGCTTCGGGAAGGAGTCTGGCACTTCAGGAGCGCTCATCGGCTCGCTGCCGCCTCGCGGACCCTGGTCGTAGCTGGAGCTAGGACCCGAGTTCGAACCCGCATCAGACTCCGTCACGGCCTGGTCGGGGCGCGGGCCACGATCCTCGTAGCCGCCGCGAGGTCCTCGATCCCGAGGGCCGCCACGATCTCGATAGCCGCCGCGATCTCCGCCGCCGCCACCACCTCGACCGCCTCGGTCTCCACCGCCGCCGCGTCCACCGCGATCGCGATCTCGTCCGCCGCCGCCACCGCCTCGCCCGTTGCCGCCGTAGTTGCCCGAGCCGGCTGCGGCCGGGGTGGCGCTCTCGTTATCCTTGAGCGTCGGCAGCTCCTGCGGAAGTCCAAGAGCCGTGAGGTTTACGCGGCCCATGTTGTCGACCTCGAAGACCTTCACGTTCATCTCGTCGCCGATGTTGACGGCTTCCTCGATGCGCCGCACGTCGTGCGGGGTGATCTGGTCCTTGGGCACCATGCCTTCGCGGCCCGGCATGTATTCCACCATCGCGCCGCGACCCATGATGCGGGTGACCTTGCCCTTGAACTGCGATCCAACCGCGACCTCTTCGGTAAGCCCCTTGATCATGCTGACTGCGCCTTCCACGGCCTCGGCATTGCTGCCGCCGACCAGGACTCGGCCGTCCTGCTGAACGTCGATCTGCGCGCCCGTCGTGGCAACGATCTTCTTGATCGTCGCGCCGCCAGGGCCGATGAGAGCGCCGATTTTCTCGGGGTTGATGTGAATCGTGGTGACCTGGGGAGCCGTCGCCGCCATCTGCTCTCGAGGCGCCGGGATCTCCTTCTCCATGATGTCGAGAATGTGGAACCGCGCGTCCTTCGCCTGCTTCAGCGCGTTCGATAAGACTTCGTCCGGAATACCTTCCAGCTTCGTATCGAGCTGAAGGGCAGTGATTCCGTCTCGCGTTCCCGCGACCTTGAAGTCCATGTCGCCGCAGAAGTCTTCCATGCCCTGGATGTCGGTCAAGATCTTGAACACCTTGCCGTCAGACATAAGGCCCATGGCGATTCCCGCGACGGGCGCCTTCAGCTGAATGCCTGCATCCATCAACGCGAGCGTCGAGGCGCAAACGGACGCCATCGAGGTGGAGCCGTTGGACTCCAGCACTTCAGACGTGAGCTGCAGCGTGTAGGGGAATTCCGGATCGTCGATCGGCACCATCGGGCGCAGAGCGCGCTCGGCCAGCGCGCCGTGACCGATCTCTCGCCGGCCCGCGCCTCTTAGCGGCCGTACCTCGCCCACCGAGTACGGCGGGAAGTTGTAGAAGTGCATGTACCGCTTGTCGTAATCCTCGTCGATGCCTTCGACCGTCTGCGCGTCGCCTGGCATGCCTATCGTGAGAACGGTGAGAACCTGCGTCTGGCCACGGGTGAACAGGCCCGAGCCGTGCACGCGAGGCAGCAGTCCGGCAATCGCTTCGATCGGGCGGATCTCGTCGGTCTTGCGGCCATCGGGGCGCTTGCCCTCTTCGATGATGAGCCTTCGGACGGTGCCCTTGACGACCTTATCGACGGCGCCCGGCAGCTGGGAGGCAAGGTCTCCGACCTTGTCTTCGTAGTGCTTGACGATCTCCTTCTCGAGATCGCTCAGCGCGGACTCACGGATAGCCTTGTCGGGTTGGATGAGGGTCTCCGCGATCTGCTTGCCCATTTCCTTCTCGATCCGCTCTACCAAGGCTGGATCCACCTGGTGAAGCACCACGTCTCGCTTGGGCTTGGCTGCCATCTCGGCAAACTTCGCAAACTCGGCAACGATCGTCTTGATCGCGTCGTGCGCGAATTTGAGGGCGACGATCATGTCCTCTTCGGTGACTTCGTTCGAGCCTGCCTCCACCATCGAAATGGCGTCTTTATGACCGGCAACGACTAGATCGAGATCGGAATCCTTAAGCTCCTCATTGCTGGGGAACAGCACGAGCTCGCCGTCGATGCGGCCAACTCGCACGCCGGCGACCGGCGTTTTGAAAGGAATGTCGCTCACCGCGATTGCGGCGCCCGCGGCACAGATCGCGAGCACGTCGGGCGGACAATCCAGGTCCACCGCGAACGGCACGCAGATGACCTGCACGTCGTTGCGAAGACCTTTCGGGAAAAGCGGTCTCAGCGGGCGGTCGATGAGACGGCTCGTGAGAATGGATTTCTCGCTGGGGCGTCCACCGCGTTTAATAAATCCGCCCGGGATCTTTCCGATCGCGTAGCGGCGCTCCTCATAGTCGCATGTGAGCGGGAGAAAGTCGATGCCCTCTCGGGGCTTTTCGGACATGGTGGCCGCGCCAAATACGACGGTCTCACCCATGCCGAGAAGAACTGCGCCGCCGGCTTGTTTGGCGACGCGTCCGGACTCGAGGGATAGGGTCTTGCCCCCCACCTCGAACTCGTGGGAATGAATCATGTTGCCTCCGTTGCGTTAACGGGGCGTAACTTCGCGGATGCCGAGCTTCTGCATCAACGCGCGATAGCGGTTGATGTCTTTGGCTTTGAGGTAGCCCTCGAGTCTTCGCCTCTTTCCAACCATCACCATGAGACCACGGAGTGAGTGGAAATCTTTCTTGTTTCGGCGGAGATGCTCGGTGATTTGAAGGATGCGCGCCTGCATAATGGCGATCTGGACCTCGGGCGAACCCGTGTCCTTATCCTCGCGAGCGTTTTCCGTAATAACCTGAGCTTTGAGCGACTTATCCAGCGGCATGCTTTGAGAGTTTTAGCCTCCGTCTTCCTTGAAACCTGGTGTCGTCGGCCGCTCTTCGCAACCCCCCTCGAGAGAGGCTCCGGACAACGGCAAACGAGACGCCATGGCCTCGGTGGACAATGTTACCAGAATCTGGCTTGGTAATAGGAATGACATTCCCCTCCTTTGAAGGAGGGGCTAGGTGTGGTTGAACAAGCGAGCTCCCAGCTGCAACCACCACTTCTTAGATTCCGGCCGGGTTCAAAGCAACAATTCATACGCTCAAGTGAGCTTGCCATCTCCTTCGGACTCACCATGCTCGAACCACGCCTGGCCGCTTCCTTCAAAGGAGGGGAACGATGGTTGCGTGGTAAAAACACTGCTTGTTACGACAAGAGCTTGCCGAGAAGGTCTCCGAAGCCCAGGAGCGGCTGATCGCCGCAGGCGAGCTGCCGGCCGCTTCACGCGTCGACTTCGAGATCCTGGACACCAAGAGCCCTGAGCACGGCGACTACGCCACCAACCTCGCGTTGATCGCGGCAAAGCCCGCGGGCATGAACCCCCGCCAGATCGGCGAGAAATTGCAAGCTGAGCTGAAGAAGGACGAGACGTTCGACGCCGTCGACCTCGCCGGCCCCGGCTTCCTGAATCTCCGCCTCAAGCCCGAGGTGATCAACAAGTACGTATCGCAAGTGTTGGACCTGGGCGACAGCCTTTCCTCCGCAATACCGCAACACCGTAACACCGCAACGCCCCAAAGAATCGAAGTCGAATTCGTCTCTGTCAATCCAAATGGCCCCATAACCGTCGGGTCCGCGCGCGGCGCCGCGTTCGGCGACACGCTTTGCCGCGCACTCGAAGCGGCAGGTGGTGAAGTCGACCGCGAGTACTACATCAACGATGGCGTGAACTCCGAGCAGATGCGACTCTTCGCCGAGTCGGTGAGGCACTACGTGCTCGACAAAACTGGGAAAGCGTCGACCTTTCCCGAGAAGGGCTACAAAGGCGATTACGTGGCGGACGTCGCCACCCGTGTGATCGAGCTACATGGCAACGGCAGCGCAGACCAAGCCGTTTCGTGGTTTCAAACAATCAGCCAGGAGCTCATGCTCGAGAGGCAAAGGACAGACCTCCACAACTTCGGAATCGACTTCGATATCTGGTTTAGCGAGCAAAAGGATCTGCACGATAGGGACAAGGTTAAGCAAGCGGTCAAATGGCTCGAAGAGCAAGGCCATGCCTATTGGGCAACGAAGGCCGCGGACGCCGATGAAGACCCTGAAGACGAGATCGCGAAAGAAGAATCTGCCTTTCCTCAGGACGCTACTAAGGAAGCTCTATGGCTTCGCTCGAGTGAATTCGGCGACGACAAAGACCGTGTTCTCATGCGCGCCGATGGAAGGCCGACGTACCTCGCCGCCGAGGTCGGCTATCTCAAGGATAAATTTGACCGCGCCTATGACAAGTGCTATCTCGTGCTCGGCCCAGATCACCACGGCTACATCGGCAGGACCTATGCGGTTTGCAAGACGCTGGGCAAGGAACCGGGCAAGGATTTCGAGATCGTCATCTTCCAAATCGTACGGTTCGTAAAGGACGGCAAACCCGCGCCCATGCGCAAACGCGACGGCAACATCTACGAGCTGCGCGATCTGATCACCGAGCTCGGCGAGGCCGTCGCGCCCAACGCGACCAAGGAAGAACAGCAACGGACCGGCGCCGATGTCGCTCGCTTCTTCTATCTCATGCGCAGCCACGACACCCACATGGATTTCGACATCGACCTGGCGACCAAGCAGAGCGACGAGAACCCGGTGTTCTATGTCCAGTACGCCCATGCGAGGATTAGCGGCGTGTTGAGGAAGGCGGTGGAAGCAGGTATTGAGGTCTTAGGGTCTTACGGTATTGAGGAAAATCGGTCTGACCTCAACGCTCAACGCTCAACGATTAACGCTTCCCTCCTGACCCATCCCCGCGAGCTCACCCTCATCAAGAAGATCCTCGACCTTCCCGAAGAGGTCCAGCGCGTAGCGCGGGACTACGGCGTGCATCGGATCGCGACCTACGCGATCGAGCTGGCTCGGACGTTCCACCACTTCTACGATGCCTGCCGTGTCATCCAGCCGGAAGAACCGGAGCTCACTCAGGCCCGCCTGGCCCTGGTCAAAGCGGCCCAGATCGCGCTCAAGTCCGCGCTCACGCTGCTCGGCGTTTCCGCCCCCGATCGGATGGAAAGAGCAGAGGCGCAGCCAGAGGCGTAGAGCCCCTTCCCCCTCTGCGGCACGAACCATGCGCATAGGCAGGGGCTCAAACCAAAAAGAAAAGCGCGAGCCAGCTCGCACCCTAAGAAACCTCCTGAAGCAGCTACGCGATCAGGAGGCCCGTCCGCCGCCCGCGCGGCGAGACTTGAAACCCGCCTTGCTGCTCGCGCTTGATCTTCTCCAGACGAGCGCGAATCAGCTTGTGGGTTCGATGCAGGCGCGAACGGATCGTGCCCACCGGTTTGTCCATCATCTCCGCGATGTCCTTGTACGGAACACCCTCGATGTCCGCCAAAGTCACCAGAGTTCGCTGCTCGGGCGATAACGTATTTAACACCTTTTGCAGCTCTTCGCTGAACATCCCGCTGAGCATCTCCTGCTCGGGGTTTGGCCCATCTTCTGGGACCTCGAAATAAAGATTCTCGTCCCCGCCCTCTCGCTGAAGCGGGTTGTCGTAGGAGACCGTTTTGACTCGGCGCCGCCGGTTGCGCAGCAGGTCGAGGAACAGCCGCGTCACGATCCGGAAGATCCAGTTCTCGAACGGCCGGTCGCCCTCGTAATCGCCAAAGCTGCGATAGGCGCGGTAGAAGGCCTCTTGAGTCAGGTCCTCGGCATCGTTGCGGTTCCCACTCAGGCGGTAGGCCATGTTGTAGACCTTTTTATAGGTCTCCGCCATCAGGTCATTGAACCGGACCTGATCCTTCTCCGAGAGCTGAAATTCTGTTGTAGACATTTGTCTGTGGGCCCTCATGTGGGCGCCTGGAAACGCGAGGCCGCCTCGTCGCGGCAATATAAAAAGACAAAGTTCAGATTAGCTTAGTTCCCCCTCGTGGGTCCCGCCTTCCGCGGGCAAATAGAAGAACTCAACCTGTATACATTTGTATCGGACGCGGGAACCTGATCCTAGTTACGTGGAATTGCCTGACTCTGGGCCCCTCCGTAATGCCCAAACGGTCGGCGCGACGACCTGTTCACCCAATAGTGTTACAAACACTACCTGTGAGCTCGAACTTCCGCCTCGCCGGCCCGCTCAATAGACGGACTTACACCGACCAATCGTTCGACATCGAAGTTTTCGACCGTATCCATCCACCCCTCCGCGGGGTGGATGGTCTAAATCCTCGTCCTTAGCTGGGCACCTCCCATGCTGCCGCACTGGGACATCCACCCCGTGGAGGGGTGGATGGATGCGCGACCTGGCGCACGCGTCCGCCATAATTCCAGCGATGCACGAACGGCCCGATTGGGACGTGTACTTTATGCAGATCGCGCAGCTCGTCAAGTCGCGCGCGACCTGCCCTCGCCGACACGTCGGCGCTCTCATCGTCAAGGACCGACACATCCTCTGCACCGGCTACAACGGCGCTCCCGCTGGCCTTCCCCACTGCCCGCCGGGGGGACCCGAAAACGATTGGCCGCTCGGTTGCATGCGCTCCGGCCACTGCATTCGCACGCTCCACGCGGAGCAGAATGCGCTGCTACAGGCCGCTAAGATCGGCGTTCCCTGTGAGGGCGCAAGCATGTACGTAACCTGCCAGCCGTGTAACAACTGCGCGAAGATGATCATCAACGCGGGCATAAAACGCGTTATCTATGAGGGGGACTACCCAGACGAGTTCTCAAAGGAACTCTTCAAGGACGGAAACGTGGAAGTGCTCAGGCTCGTTGGAGATCGTCTTGAGGTTGTAGATCTACAGACATGCACGGTCTGACCCTCTTCCTTGCCGACGCGCAACCCAAAGTCATGGGCGGCTTTCGCTGGCCGATCCTCGCCGGTCTGATCGCGCTCGTGGTCTCTTGGTCGCTTACGCCGGTGGTGCGCAAGATCGCTATTGCGCGAGGCGCGATGGACGATCCGACAATCGACGAGAGGCGTGTCCATAAGGAGCCGACTCCGCGCTGGGGCGGTCTCGCGATTTACGGCGGAATCGTCCTCTCGCTCGTCCTCGTTCTTCCCTTCGCCTTCCCACACACGACACCGATTCCCAACTATCTGATCGGCATGATGATCATTGGCGGCGTCGTGGTGCTGATGGGCGCCCTGGACGACCTGTTCCAATATCCGGCTAAGGTCCAGGCCCTCTTCCTGCTGGCCGCGGGCGTTGCCGTGCAGTTCTTCTTCGACAAGGTCGGCCGGGTGCAAATCGGAAGCTTTGTCGTGCCGTTCATGTCGCACAACCTGGTCGCCGGCCACCCGCGCTCCGATGTCTTGATACTCGGGCTGTGGGCCATTCCGTTGACCGCGATCTACATCTTTGTGGTCGCCAAGACGATGGATACGATTGATGGCGTCGACGGCCTCGCGGCCGGAATCGCCGCGATTGCCGCAGCGACGTTTGCCGTCATTGGCGTCTATGGCAGCCAGCCTCGCACGGCCATTATCGCGGCCGCGGTCGCCGGCGCGTCCATAGGATTTCTCCGCCACAACTACAACCCGGCCAAGATATTCATGGGCACGGGAGGCGCGCAGCTCCTTGGGTTCATGCTCGCTTGTCTCAGCGTAGTGGGCGCTCTCAAGACGGCAGCCGCCGTGGCCATTATCGTGCCCGTGTTCGTGTTCGGAGTGCCTATTCTCGACGCGGCGATCGTGGTCATCCGGCGTCTTCTCAGCGGCCAACCGATCACCCAGGCCGACAAGCAGCACCTACACCATCAGCTTCTGAACAAGGGGCTGTCTCAACGGCAGACCGTGTGGGTTCTGTACACAGCCGCCCTCGTGCTTTGCGTTCTCATCGTCGTTGTAATCAAGATTTATGGCCAAACCTAAGGTCGTGTGCGTCGTGGGCACACGGCCCGAGGCCATCAAAATGGCGCCTGTGGTTCAGGAGCTGCGGAACTTTCCGGAGGTGGAGACGTTGCTCGTATCCACCGGTCAGCACCGCGAAATGCTCGAGCAGGCGCTCGCCGCTTTTGATCTCACACCTGACGAGGATCTCGGCATCATGCAACACGGCCAGACCCTCGCCGACGTGACTGCTCGCGCAGTAGAGGGCCTCGATAAGCTGTACGACCGCCTCAAGCCCGACTGGGTACTAGGCCAAGGCGACACCACGACTGTCTTCGCCGCCGCGCTGACCGCCTTCTACCGGCAGATACCGTTCGGCCACGTCGAGGCCGGCCTGCGTACTCCCACCATCGACAACCCTTTTCCCGAAGAGTTCAATCGCCGCGCCGCCGGCCTCGTAACCAGACTCCATCTGGCACCCACTCGCTGGGCAGCGAACAACCTCGAACGCGAGGGCAAAGACCCAAACACCATCCACGTCACAGGCAACACGGGAATCGACGCCGTGCTGCAGGTCGCGCGTACATCGCAAGAGGCGTGGTACCCCGCCCATCCGGGCCGTGTTGTCCTCTTAACCACCCACCGGCGTGAGAATTGGGGCGAACCGCAAAAAGCAATTGCGCGTGCCGCACTGCGCCTGGTCGAGACACATCAAGATATCCTCCTCGTGGTGCCGATGCATAAGAATCCGCAGGTCCGCGAGCTGCTAACGAGCATCCTCGGCAACCACCCACGCATCGATCTCATCGAGCCGCCCGATTACGCAAAGTTCGTCAAGCTGATGCAGCGCTCCACCATCATCCTTTCGGATTCCGGCGGCGTGCAGGAAGAAGCACCCGCGTTTGGCATTCCCGTTCTAGTCCTGCGAGACACGACCGAGCGGCCCGAGGGCGTGGACGCAGGCACGGCAAAGCTCGTCGGCACGGATGAGGAAAAGATCTTCAGCGAAGCCCACATTCTTCTGTGCGACCCGCAGGCTTTTGAAAGAATGGCGCATGCGGTCAGCCCCTACGGCGACGGGCGAGCGGCCGAGCGAATACGCTACATTCTTCTTTCTAAGGTCGGGATCGGTAGTCCCGCGGTGTCTATGTGGACCTGATCCAGGCGATTATTCTCGGAATTGTTCAAGGGCTGACGGAATTCCTGCCAATTAGCAGCACCGCTCACCTACGCCTCGTGCCATCCCTGCTCGGGTGGAAGGATGCGCAAGGCCATCCGTTCGATCCTGGCTCCGCATTCACCGCCGTGATCCAGCTCGGCACGCTGCTGGCCGTGCTCATCTATTTCCGAAAGGATCTCGCATCCGCTCTCGGTGGCTGGATCAGGGGACTTAGAGGCGGCGAGGCGGCCAAGACTTTGGAAGCGCGCCTTGGGTGGGCCATTGTCATTGGCACCATCCCGATTGTCATCCTGGGCATCGTCTTCAAGCACCAAATCGAGACGCAGTTCCGCTCGCTTGACATTATCGCGTACTCGCTGATCGCCATGGGGCTGCTACTTCTTGCCGCTGACTACACGGGCAAGCAAACGCGAAAGTTGGAGGATGTCAAGCCGATAGATGGACTGATCCTCGGCTTGTGGCAAGCGCTTGCGCTGGTACCGGGAATGAGCCGCAGCGGCAGCACGATCACCGGCGGTCTGTTTGCTGGATTCAATCGTGCGGCCGCCGCCCGATTCTCCTTTCTTCTCGCCGTGCCGAGCATCTTAGGCGCCGCCCTCTATGAGCTCTTCAAGCATCGCCAAGAATTTGGCGGCGACCTCTTGCTCCCCGCAGTCGTCGCAAACGTCTTCTCGTTTGTGGTGGGCTATTGGTCGATCGGATTCCTCATGAAATTCCTCCAAAACCATCGGGTGGTGCCGTTTGTCATCTACCGGGTCGGCCTGGGGCTGATCATCCTGTTTCTTGTGCACACGGGCCGGCTCGATGCCATGGCAGGCGTGCAGACGGATGCTCCCATTG